>NZ_JAGIXF010000004.1:0-200584 GCF_021483755.1 Burkholderia sp. WTPI3
CCGGCCCTTGCATGAGCGTAAAAAAGAAGACCCACCCCGCCGATCCGTACGCCGCCGCGACCAAACACCCGATGCTCGCGTCGCGCCTGCCGATGTGGCGCTCGAAGCTGGTCGTGATCCTGGTGTCGCTCGGCTTCGCCGCGCTCATCGGACGCGCCTTCTGGGTGCAGGTCGCGAACCAGGATTTCTATGTCGGGCAAGGCCAGAAGCGCTACCAGCGCACGATCGAACTCGACGCGATGCGCGGCCGCATCGTCGACCGCAACGGCGCGATGCTCGCGGTCAGCCTGTCGACCTATGAAATCTGGGCGAACCCGAAACAGGTCGCCGAAACCGACTATCCACAGATCTCGAAGCTGCTCGACATGCCGCTCGCGGAAGTGAAGCGCCGCCTGCGCAACGACCGTACGTTCGTGCTGCTCAAGCGGCAGATCGACGCCGAAACCGCGAGCCGGCTCGACAAGCTCGACATCGACGGCATCACACAGATCGCCGATTCGAAGCGGTTCTATCCGGAAGGCGAATCGGCCGCGCACGTGGTCGGCTTCACGAACGTCGAGGACAAGGGCCAGGAAGGCGTCGAGCTCGCGGCGAATGCGCGGCTGTCAGGCACCGCCGGGCAGCGCGAGGTGATCCGCGACCGGCTCGGCCGCATCGTGTCCGACACGCGCCCGCTCGTGCCCGCGCAGCACGGCGCGACGATCGAACTGACGATCGACCGGCGCATCCAGCAGCTCGCGTTCAGCCAGCTGAAGGCCGCGGTGATCGAGAACAACGCCGTGGCCGGCAGCGTCGTGGTGCTCGACGCGCAGAACGGCGAAATCCTCGCGCTCGCGAACTACCCGACCTTCGACCCGAACGACCGTGCCCGGCTCACCGGCCAGCAACTGCGCAACCGCGCGGTGATCGACACGTTCGAGCCCGGCTCGACGATCAAGCCGCTCGTCGTCGCGCTGTCGATCGACGAACGCAAGGTCACGCCGAACACGATCATCAACACGTCGCCGGGCACCTACAAGATCGGTCCGGCCGTGATTCACGACACATCGAACCACGGCGCGCTGACCGTCTCGCAGGCGTTGCAGAAGTCGAGCAACGTCGCGCTCGCGAAGCTGGCGCTGAACCTGCCCGCCGAAACCATCTGGAACAAGTATCAGGAATACGGGATCGGCCGCGCGCCGGAACTGACGTTCCCGGGCGTCGCGTCGGGCCGCCTGCGCGGCTACAAGCGCTGGCGGCCGATCGAACAGGCGACGATGGCGTACGGCTACGGCCTGTCGATGTCGCTGCTGCAGATCGCGCAAACCTACACCGCGTACGCCGGCGACGGCACGCTGCACCCGGTGTCGCTGTTGAAGAACGGCACCGATCAGCAGTCGATCGACGCGCATCGCGGCCACCGCGTGACTTCGCCGCAAACGGCGGCGGCGATCCGCACGATGCTGGAGTCGGCGGTCGGCGAAGGCGGCACCGGGCGCCGGGCGCGCGTCGACGGCTACCGGATCGGCGGCAAGACGGGGACGGCGCGCAAGCAGGTCGGCACGTCGTATGCGAAGGGCAAGTACCGCGCGCTGTTCGCGGGGATGGCGCCGATGAGCAATCCCCGCCTGATCGTCGCGGTGATGATCGACGAGCCGCGCGGCAAGGGCTACTACGGCGGCACGGTGGCCGGCCCGGTGTTCTCGTCGGTCACGAGCGGCTCGCTGCAGTTGCTCGGCGTGCCGCCCGATGCGCCGGTCGACCCCGCGCCGAATGCACCGGCCAAGGCAACCGCGCCGCAGAAGACGGTCGCGGCGCCGAAGGCCGCGGTGCAACCGAAGACGGCGGCCACGCAGAACGCGCCGGCTTCGATGAAGACGGCTGCGCAATCCGGCGCGGCCGTGCAGGCAAAGGCGGCGGCAAGCTGACGCCGCCCGGCGGCGCTGCGCCATGTGCGTCATGTGCGCGGCGAAAGCATCCTGCGTTTGCTTTACCGCCACCTACTTCCCAGTCACGCTTGCCCGTCTCGGGCTTGCCGTCGCAAGCCCGTCGCCGGCGGGAACTGCCGGACGGCCGCCCCGCCTGTCAGTGCGCAGCCGCCACCGGCTTCGCCATCCTGCCGAGCACGTGCTCGGTCATCCCGCGCGCGAGTTCGCTCTCGCCCATGAACACGGTGCCGACGCCTTCGCTCGACAGCAACGCGGCCTCGTCGCTGCTGTTCGTGCACAGCACGACCTCGAGCGTCGGATTCAGCGTGCGCGAGATCTCGACGATCTGCCGCACATCGAATACATCCGGCAGCGTGACGACCAGCATCCCGGCGCGCGCGATATGCGCCTGGACGAGCACGATCGGCTCGATCGCGTCGCCCGACACGGCCGCGACACCATCCGCGCGCAGCTTCTCGACAAGCTCGCGATTCTGCTCGACGACAACATAGGCGATCCCGCGCTCGTCCAGCGCGTGCGCGATCCGCGTGCCGACCTTTCCGTAACCGACGATCACGACCTGCCCGGTCAGGTGAGTCTGCGGCGTGGACATCGGCAGCGCAGCAAGCGGATCGTCGCGCGCCTCGAGCTTGCGCGCAAAGGCCGAATGCTTGCGAATCCATGCGAGCGCGGGGTCGATCATCGCGAACAGCAGCGTGTTCATCGCGATCGAAATCAGCGCGACCGCAAGAATCAGGCTCTGCCCTTCGGCCGACAACAGCCCGAGCGCGCGGCCGAGCCCCGCGAGGATGAACGAGAATTCGCCGATCTGCGCAAGGCCCGCGCCGACCGTCAGCGCGGTGTTCAGCGGGTAACGGAACGCGATCACGAGCGCGACCGCCGCAAGCGTCTTGCCGATCAGCACGATCGCCGCGACCTCGATCACGTGCAGCGGCTCGGTGAGCAGCACCTTCGGGTCGAACAGCATCCCGACCGAAATGAAGAACAGCACCGAGAACGCATCGCGCAGCGGCAGCGTCTCGTCGGCCGCGCGCCGGCTGAACTCCGACTCGCGCATCATCATCCCGGCGAAGAACGCGCCGAGCGCGAACGACACGTCGAACAATTTCGCCGCACCGAACGCGATGCCGACCGCGGCCGCGATCATGCACAGCGTGAACAGCTCGCGCGAGCCGGTGCGCGCGACAAGCCACAGGATCCGAGGAAACACGCGCTTGCCGACCACGAGCATCAGCGCGATGAACGCGGCGACCTTCAGCATCGTGACGCCGAGCGTGCCCCACACGCTGCCGCCGGCCGCGTGCGCGTCGCCGGGCGGCGTACCGCCGAGCAGCCCCGCGACCGGCGGCAGCAGCACGAGCACCAGCACCATCACGAGATCCTCGACGACGAGCCAGCCGACCGCGATGCGGCCGTTCACCGTCTCGACGAGCCCGCGCCCTTCGAGCGCGCGCAACAGCACGACGGTACTGGCGACCGACAGCGCAAGCCCGAACACAAGCGCCGCACCGAGGCTCCAGCCCCAGGTGAGCGCCAGCCCGCCGCCGAGCAGCGTCGCGACAGTAATCTGGACGACGGCGCCGGGCAGCGCGATCTTGCGCACGGCGAGCAGGTCGCCGAGCGAGAAATGCAGGCCCACGCCAAACATCAGCAGCATCACGCCGACTTCCGCGAGTTGCTGCGCGAGCGACAGGTCGCCGACGAAACCGGGCGTGCCGGGGCCGATCACGATCCCGGCGAGCAGATAGCCGACCAGCGGCGGCATCTTCAGCAGCGAAGCGAAGTAACCGAAAATCATCGCGAGACCGAAACCGGCCGCGAGCAGTGCAATCAGGCTGACATCATGAGGCATCCCCCCTCCCGAGCTCTTGTAACTATTTAGTAAGGTTCAAGCATCAGAGGATAAGGGATGACACGAAAAAATGGCGCGCCACCTCGAAAATTTCACGCGGTGGCGCGCCATTGCGGGGTGCAACCCCGGCCGGACGGGAAGCGCTGCGCGGGCGTCAGCGCGACGCCTGCGGGAACCGCGCGCCTGGCGGCGGCTCGGGCCGGGTCGACGGCACGCTCTTGCGCACCTTCGCGACCTGAGCAGCCGTGACCGGCGCGCCGGTGTTGCCCCAACTCGTCCGCACGAAGTTCGACACGTCGGCGACTTCCTGGTCCGACAGCCGCCAGCCGAACGGCGGCATCGTGAAGGTCGACGGCGCCGTACGCGTGCCCTCCAGCGCGCTGCCTTCCAGCACGACGTGGATCAGCGACGTCGGATCGTCGCCCTGCACGACCGGGTTGCCCGCGAGCGCCGGGAACACGCGCGTGTAGCCGTGGCCATCGCTGCGGTGGCACGCCATGCAGTTGTCGCGATAGACGGCCGCGCCCGGCTTGCTCGCGTCGCCGCCTTGCAGCGCCTTCGCGGCGGCCGCGTCGTACACGTGCGGCTGCTCGCCCTGCACGCGCGGCGGCAGCGTCTTGAGATAGCGCGCGATCGCGGTCAGGTCCTCGTCGCTCATGTGCTGCATGCTGTGGCCGACCACGTCGGTCATCCCGCCGAACGCGGCCGTGCGCAGCGTGCGGCCCGTCTTCAGGAACTGCACGATCTCGGTTTCCGTCCACGTGCCGAGCCCCGTGCGCTGTTCGCCGCGCAGGCTCGTCGGCACCCAGCCGTCGATCGCCGCGCCGCCCGCCAGGAAGTCGAGCCCGCCCGCGTCCGTCAGCGCGCGCTCCTGCATCGTCACCGCGCGCGGCGTGTGGCATGCGCCGCAATGGCCGAGACCCTGCACGAGATACGCGCCGCGCGCGATCACCGGGTCGTTGTACTGCGCCGCATCGAACGGCTTCGGCGTCGGCGCGAACATCTTGCGCCAGAATGCGAGCGGCCAGCGCATCGACAGCGGCCACACGATGTCGACCTTGCGGTTCTCGTGCTCGACCGGCGCGACGCCGTGCATGAAGTACGCGTACAGCGCCTTCACGTCGTCGTCGGACAGGCGCGCATAGGACGGAAACGGCATTGCCGGGTACATCGTGTCGCCGTTCTTGCGCACGCCCTCGCGCACCGCGCGGGTGAAGTCGTCGAGCGTCCAGCCGCCGAGGCCCGTCTTCGGGTCCGGCGTGATGTTGGTCGAATAGATCGCGCCGATCGGCGTATCGAACTTCAGTCCGCCCGCGAACGGCTTGCCGCCGATCGCGGTGTGGCACGCGACGCAATCGCCCGCGCGGGCAAGATATTCGCCGCGCTTGACGAGGTCCGCGTCGGCCGGCGCGGCCGCCGGGCCGGGCGCCGCCGTCGAGGCCGGTTGCGCGAACGCCGACCCGCCGGCAAAACCGAACGCGGCCCATGCCGCACCGATCGCCAGCGCACGCGACACGTGGCGCGCGGCATAGTGGTTCACTGTCCTCTTCATGCGGTCACCAGCGGGGCGGGATTTTTAAGGTATTGCTCGCGAATCGCGCGGGCCGACCAGTAGGCCAGCGCCGCGACGATCCCGGTCGGGTTGTAGCCGATGCCCTGCGGCAGTGCCGAGGCGCCCATCACGAACACGTTGTGCACGTCCCAGCATTGCAGGTATCGGTTCAGTACGCTCGTCTTCGGATCGGTGCCCATGATCGCGCCGCCGACCAGGTGAGTCGTCTGGTATGCGCGCGAATCGAAGTGCTTGCCGAACTCGCGCGTCGACACGCCGATCGACTTCGGCCCCATCGCCTCCGCGATCTTCTTCATCTGCCCCGTCACGTACTGCGCCATCCTGATGTCGTTGTCCTTCCAGTCGAAGGTCATCCGCAAGAGCGGCTGGCCGTACGAGTCGCGATAGGTCGGATCGAGATCGAGGTACACGTCGCGGTACGACATGTTGGTGCCGTGCGCGTCCATCGAGATCGTGTGCGCGTAGTTGTCCTTCACCGCCTTCTTCCACGCCGAGCCCCATTGCGGCGTGCCGGCCGGCGTCGCGATGCCGCTGATCGGCTTCACGCCGGCCTGGTTCACCCACAGCGGCGAGCCGCCGACGAAGCCGAGCGGGCCGTGATCGAAGTTGTCGGCGTTGAAGTCGTCCACCGCGACGCCGTTGCCGCCCGCGCCGATGAACGGGTTCGTGAAGGTGTCCTTGTCGAAGAACGCCTTGATCGTCGACAGGTTCTGGTACGCGAAATTGCGGCCCACCACGCCTTCACCCGAGATCGGGTCGTACGGCTTGCCGATGCCCGACAGCAGCAGCAGGTGCACGTTGTGATACTGGAACGCGGCGACGATCACCAGATCGGCCGGCTGGTGCACTTCACGGCCCGCCGGGTCGACATAGGTGACGCCCGTCGCGCGCTTCTTCGTATCGTCGAGATCGACGCGCAGCACGTGGCACTTCGAGCGCAATTCGAAGTTCGGCACCTGCTTCAGCGCGGGCAGGATGTTCAGGTTCGGCGATGCCTTCGAATACATGTAGCACGCGTAGCCGCTGCAGTAGCCGCAGAAGTTGCACGGCCCCATCTGCACGCCGTACGGGTTCGTGTACGGCCCGGACGTGTTTGCCGACGGCAACCGGTACGGATGCAGCCCGAGCGATTGCGCGGCATCGAAGAAGCGCTGCGCCGAATACGTATTGAGCTGCGCGGGCAGCGGGAAGTTGTCGCTGCGGTTCGCCTCGAACACGTTGCCGTCGCCGACCACCTTGCCGCCGACCTTGTATGCCTGGCCCGACGTGCCGAACACCTTCTCGGCGAAATCGAAATACGGCTCGAGCTCGTCGTAGCTGACGCCCGTGTCCTGGATCGTCATCCCGTCGGGGATGAACTTCTTGCCGTAGCGCTCTTCGTAGTGGCTGCGCAGGCGCAGTTCCTCCGGTGTGATCCGGAAGTGCACGCCCGACCAGTGCAGCCCTGCGCCGCCGACGCCCTCGCCCGGCAGGAATGCCGCCAGCTGCCGGTACGGCAGCGCGGTGTCCTGCACGCCGTGGCGGATCGACACGGTCGTCTTCGACAGGTCGAGGAATAGCTTCTTGCGGATGTTGTAGGTCAGTTCGTCGATCGTGTTCGGATACGCGCCGTCCGGATAGGTGTCGCGATACTCGCCGCGCTCGAGCGCGACGACGTTCAAGCCCGCTTCGGTCAGCTCCTTCGCGAGAATCGCGCCGGTCCAGCCGAAGCCGACGATCACCGCATCCACATGCGACTTCTTTTCTGCGGCCATCAGGTACGCTCCCCGTTGATCGAGACCGGGCCGTACGGATACGGCTTGCCATTCTGGTTGACGAAATCCATGAAGTCGGCGCGCGCGCCCGGAAAACCGATCATCTTCCACGCGGCCATGTCGCGATTGCCGCCGTGCACCGGATCGCAGAAGTAGCCTTCGCGCGTGTTCTGCAGCAACTGGCCGAAGAACAAGGCGGACGGCACGTCGTCGAGCTGCGCGCTCCCCTTCTCCAGTTCGCCGAGCACCGTGTCGCGGGTCGCGGCGTCGAGATCGGCGAACGCCTTGCCGTGATTCTTTTCGCTATAGCGGTTGACCGCGGCAATACCTAGCCGGTAGATGTCGCGCGGCACGAGCTTCAACTGGTAACCGAGCTCGGGCACGCCCTGCTGGAACGGGCCCTGCATGTACCACGTCGCGCCGTTCGCGTACGGGGTTTCCATCTGGCGGTCGATGAATTCGGGCACGCCGGACTCGAGTGCGCCGGGGCCTTCGGCGTCGGACGGAATCAGCCGGTCGACGGCGGCCTGGACGAACGCCCATTCCTTCGCATCGAAGAAAGTCGGCTTGTACGGAGCGCGCTCGGCGCCGGCCGACGCAGCCGATGCGTTGTCCGCCGTGGTGGCGGACGATGACGACGAGCGCAGGTCGCAACCGGCGACCGAAGCGATCGGCACGAGCGCGACCGACGTGCGCAGGAAGCGGCGACGCGAATTGGGTTTGTCAGGTGGCGTGGACATGGTCGGATGTTGATCGTTGGGGAGCGTTCGAGCCCGCGCATTCCGCATGCGGCGTGCCCGCCACGATAGCCATGCCGCACGCGGCCGGCCGTCCTTGTTCTTGCTGTGCTGCGAACAACCTCGATACGGGCGCCGGCCACACGCTGCGCGGCGGAGCCGTCATGCAACCGCGTTGCGCCGGTTTCGAAGCGCCGCGCGGATCGACCTCTTCGCGGGTCTGATCGGACGAATGCGGCCTGTCGGCCGGGTCCGTCCGCCATCGCCATGACCCTGATTCAACTTAGACGCCGCGCGAGCCGACGGCAAGCGCAACGTGCACGACCCTCATTTCGGGCCCGGCGACGAGTGCCGCGAATTATAAATGGAACCGGTTCCATCTCCAAAGGACTGGATGCAATTCATTACATCGAAAATCGCAACAATCGGAAAAATGACTTATGGAATGCACAATGACAGCGCATTGGGGGCACCGGGCGACTGGGGGCCGGTTTTGCGGCCCCGCACTACTTCGCGGACGCGCGCGGCTTCAGTCGATGCCGTCCGTCACGGCACGGCGATGCCCGTTCCCGAGCCGCCCCGTTGCGTTATACGCCGATCGCGATCCGCGGGCCGCTCATCACGGCCACAGCGTCGATGCGATCGACAACGCAAGCGCCGCGCACAGCGGCGAGTAACAGAGGCTGTCCATCCGAGCGAAGCGCGATCCGCGAATCCGCTTGAAGAATCCGACGTAGCGAAAATCGCCGACCGCGCGCACCGCGAAGATCAGTGCGAGCACAACGACCGCGAACGCGATCGCGCCGGGATACAGGTTCGGCCACAGCCAGCCGGCGCGCGACGCCACCGCGCATGCGCCAGCCAGCAATGCCGCCGCGACGGCGAGCGTGCCGGCCACGCTCGGTCGCAGCAGCGGTACGCCGTCCTGCTCCGGAATGGCCGCACGCTTGCCGAGCCGCCCGCCGAACGCCCAGTAGACGTGAACGAGTGCGATCGCACATAGCGTCGGCACGCTGAAATACGCGCCCATCATGTTGGCAAGGTCCGTTGTTTCATTGTGTCGCAGGGTCGCGGTGTGGCCGACAAACGCCGGCGTGCGGCCCCGTTCCGCACGACACAAGACGATACCCAAACCCCACGCGACATGCATTGCGACGTCCGGTCGCAATACCCCATGCCACGCGTGCCGGATGCAATCCGCACCACCGGCGCGTCAGGCCGTCGCTTGACTTCGCTCCGCGCAACGCTACCCTTTTATTCCAGCACGGCAATCGATCCGTGCATGCGCCAGCGCCGCCCGCGTGCCGTCGTGCCGATACGCACGGTCGACCGATGGCAATGCGCATGCACGCCAACGATGACGAATACCCATGGAGGCGACTCATGCTGATCGGCGTGCCGAAAGAGATCAAGAATCACGAATATCGCGTCGGCCTCACCCCGGCCAGCGCACGCGAGCTGACGCGACATGGCCACCATGTGCTGGTGCAGCGCAGCGCGGGCACCGCGATCGGCCTGCTCGACGACGACTACACGGCCGCCGGCGCGGCCCTGTGCGACGACGCGAGCGAAATATTCGCGCGCGCCGACATGATCATCAAGGTCAAGGAGCCGCAGCCGGCCGAATGCGCGATGCTGCGGCGCGGGCAGATCCTCTATACGTACCTGCACCTCGCCCCCGATCCGGAGCAGGCAGCCGCGCTCGTGAAGTCCGGCGCGGTCTGCATCGCATACGAAACCGTGACGGGGCCCGGCGGCGGCCTGCCGCTGCTCGCACCGATGAGCGAGGTGGCCGGACGCATGTCGATCCAGGTTGCGGCAACGCATCTGGAAAGCCCGCGCGGCGGGCGCGGCGTGCTGATGGCCGGCGTGCCCGGTGTGCCGGCCGCGCACGTCGTGGTGCTGGGCGCCGGCGTGGTGGGCACCGGTGCGCTGCAGATGGCGGTCGGCCTCGGCGCGCGCGTCACCGTGCTCGACACGAACGTCGGACGGCTGCGCCAACTCGACCTGCTCTTCGCGAACCGCATCACGACCGTCTGCTCGAACGCGCACACGATCGACGAAGCCGTGCGCGACGCCGATGTCGTGATCGGTGCCGTGCTCGTGCCGGGCGCATCGGCGCCGCGCCTCGTCACGCGCGACATGATCGCGACGATGCGCACGGGCACCGTGGTCGTCGACGTCGCGATCGACCAGGGCGGCTGCTTCGAGACCTCGCATGCGACGACCCACGCGCAGCCGACCTTCGTCGTCGACGGCGTCGTGCACTACTGCGTGGCGAACATGCCCGGCGCGGTCGCGCGCACGTCGACGTTCGCGTTGAACAACGCGACGCTCGGCCATGCGCTCGCGCTCGCCAACAAGGGCTGGAAACGCGCGATGACCGACGATCCGCATCTGCGCGCGGGGCTGAACGTGTGTGACGGGCACATCACGTACGAGGCCGTCGCGCTGGCGCTCGGCCTGCCGTACATACCGGCCGAAGACGTGCTGCGCTGACGTCGGCGTGAGTGCACGCCGTCACGTGCCCTTCGAGCGGCTTCGCTTCGGCACGCTGCTCGCGCCCATCGTGCGCGCGAGCAGCGGCCGCAGTTGCGCGAGCGTGCGCGTGTTGAGCACGTCCTGCCGGGTCAGCCAGCCGCGCCGCGCCTGACCGATGCCATAGGCGAGACGGTCGAGATCGTCCGCGCACTGTGCATCCGAGCCGATCGCCACTGCGACGCCGGCCTTTGCAGCCTCGCGGCACCAGATGTCCGGCAGATCGAGCCGGCGCGGATCGCCGTCGAGTTCGATGAAGCAGCGGCGCGCTGCGGCCCCGGCGATCACGCGCGGCACGTCGAGTTCGCATGCGCCGCGCTCGCCGAGCAGCCGGTCGAGCGGATGCGCGAGAATCGTGAAATGCGGATGATCCATCGCGCGCAGCATCCGCGCGGTCTGCACATCGCGCGGCAAGTCGAAATGGTCGTGCACCGCGCCGACGACGAGGTCGAGCCGGCCAAGCACGTCGTCGGGCACATCGAGACTGCCATCCTCGCGAATGCCGGCCTCGACGCCCTTCAGCAACACGAAATCGTCGAACGATGCGTTGATGCGGTCGATCTCGTCGATCTGCCGCACGAGCCAGTCGAAACCGGTGCGGCCGCCCGCGGCGGTTGGCACGCGATCGGTCACGGCCAGATAGGCGAGCCCGCGCGAGCGCGCCGCCTCCGCCATCGTGCGCAGGGTGTCGCGACCGGCCGACGCGTCGGTATGGGCGTGCAGATCGCCATGAACGTGCTTGCGCTCGACGAGCGCGGGCAACGTGCCGGCGCGCGATGCATCGATCTCGCCGCGATCCTCGCGCAGTTCGGGCGGCACCCAGTGCAGGCCGATCGCCTCGTACACGGATGCCTCCGTCGCGCCCGCAATCCGCTCGTCGCCGCGAAACACGCCGTATTCGTTGATCTTCAGCCCGCCGGCCTGCGCGAGCCGGCGCAGTGCGATGTTGTGCGCCTTCGATCCCGTGAAGTAGACGAGCGCCGCGCCGAACGCGTCGGCTTCGACGACCCGCAAGTCGACCTGCAACCCGTTGCGCAGCACGACGCTCGAGCGCGTCTTGCCGTTCGCGAGCACCCGCGCGACGTCGCCGTAGCCGACGAACGCATCCGCCACCGCGGCAGGATCGCGCGCACTCACGAGGATGTCGAGATCGCCGACCGTCTCGCGGCCGCGTCGAAAACTGCCAGCCGGCACCGCTTCGCCGACACCGGGCACCGCACGCAACCGCTCGAGCAACGGCATCAGCGATTGCGCGGCATCGGGCAGCAGGAATCGCTGCGGCTCGCGTTGCAGGCGGTCGTCGATCGCGTCGAGCAGATGCGCTTCGGTTTTCGCGCCGAAACCCGGCAGCGCGCGCACATGCCCGCTTTTCGCTTCGGCACGCAACTGTTCGAGCGAATCGACGTGCAATGCATCATGCAGCGCCTTCACGCGTTTCGCGCCGAGCCCCGGCACGTCGAGCAGTTCGACGATCGCGCCCGGCAATGCATGGCGCAGTGTTTGCTGCAGTTCGCAAGTGCCCGTCGCCGCGATTTCGCGCAGCTTCGACGCGAGATCGGGGCCGATCGACGGAATCTGGCCGAGATCGCCGCCGTTCGCGATCAGCGTC
Source organism: Burkholderia sp. WTPI3 (assembly GCF_021483755.1). Taxonomy (NCBI): domain Bacteria; kingdom Pseudomonadati; phylum Pseudomonadota; class Betaproteobacteria; order Burkholderiales; family Burkholderiaceae; genus Burkholderia; species Burkholderia sp. WTPI3. The sequence goes on from NZ_JAGIXF010000004.1 coordinate 11,992, forward strand.
GGGATGTCGCGCCCGTAGTCGGCGATCGTGCGGGCCGCGTTGCGGTACGCGCGCACCCGGAACGGGTTGGCGCCCTGGATCTCGAGCATGTCGGCGATTTCGGCGAAGACGGCCGCGCACTCGGCATTGTGGATCGGCATGATCGGCGTGGCTCCCTTCCACGTGGATGGCGCCGTGCGCTGGCGCGACGACGTCTGCCCGCCCGGGGCCGCATGTCGACGGCGGCGGGCGCCCGTTGGTCATCCTGCGCCGACTTTCCGCATCGTGCGGCACGCGGCGCTGCCGGTGTCACAACGACGCGCGCGGCGTCGTCGCGTAGCGACGCTCGTACACCGACTGGCAATGCGTACAGCGCTCGGCGCTCGGTCGCGCGAGCAGACGCTCGTAGCCGACCGGCGCATCGCAATCGATGCACTCGCCATAGCTGCCGTCGCGCATGCGCTGCTGCGCGCGCCCGATCGCGCGCAATTCGGCCAGCTTCATCCCGATCAGTGCGTGATCCATGTCGACGAACAGATCGGCGTTCGCCTCGTCGCCCTCGTCCGGCGCCGCCCCGGCGAGATCCGCGTAGGACTCCGACGCGCGCTGGTCCTCGCTCGTGCGAATCTCCGCACGCAGCGCCTGCTCGCTTTCGGTCAGCCGCCGCTGCAGCGTCTGCCGTTGTTGTGGGTCGAGCGCCATCGCCGTCTCTCCTTTTCCGGGTTCCGCGCAATGAGGCATGCGGCGCGCGGTTGTCGCGCCGGTGTGCAGCGAGCTTGCATGATCCGCCCGCCTTGTACCGGGGCGCCCGGCCGTACAGTGCAGCGGGCGCATTCGACGCAGGATAAACCCAATGGACCGGCGCGTGTTGACCGTCGTCAGCCGCATGGGCGAAGACGGTGCGGGATCCGGGGACGGACGCGAATACGCGGCGTGCAGGCGCCGCGACGACGTCGCCTTACAAACACCCGACCGGTTCATCCGGCCGATGTGTCGTTACACGTCCGCGCGCACGATGTCGAGCAGCGCGCGCGCCGAGCGTTGCCAGCTGAAGTGCTGCGCGCGCTCGCGGCCGGCCGTGCGCAGTCGCGCGCGCAGGTCGGCATCGTCCATCACGCGTGCGATCGCCGCGGCGATGTCCGGCGGCGAATACGCATCGCAAAAGAATGCGGCACCGCCACACACCTCCGGTAACGCGCCTTCGTGCGACACGATCACCGGGCAGCCGCACCGCATCGCTTCCAGCGGCGGCAGCCCGAAGCCTTCATAGAGCGACGGGAACACGAAGCAGCCGGCATGTTCGTACAGCGCCTTCAGTTCACGGTCGGTTACGTAGCCCGCCCACGTCACGTACGGATCGTCGGCGCGCAGGCCCGGCACGCTCCCGCCGAAGATCTTCGCATTGGCGCCCCCCGCGATCACGAAACGCAGCGTCGGGTGTGACGTCCGCATCAATTGCATCGCTTCGAGCGCACGCACCAGGTTCTTGCCTGGCGCAAGCGAACCGACAAACAGCACGTAGCCGTCCGTCTCGAGGTTCAGGCGGGCAAGCACACCGGGATCGGGATCGATCCGGTCGATATGGTCGACGGCCGCCGGGACGACCGTCAGGCGCGCCGGCGGTACGCCGAGCTTCGCGGCAAGGCGCGCGCGCGAGAAGTGCGAAATCGTGACGATGTGGCGGGCGCGTCGCTTGAGCACCGAGAACGCGAAGCGATACCACATCCGGAATACGACGGAGTAACCGGCCGGCAGATCGAAAATCGCCGCATCGTAGATCAGGACGAGTTGATCGCGCTTCGCGAGCGGCCCGACGTTGCACAGACTGAGCAACATCCGACCGTGCGTCGCACGCGGCAGCGTCAACTGCTCCCAGAGCGAACCGCGCAAACCTCCGGCGACCTGCCTGCGCGCACCGGCCGGCAACGCCGCCGGATCGTGATCCGCCGGCACGACCAGCGCCGGCACGTCGTCGGGATTCGCAAGACGCGTGAGCTCGGCCGTCAGTTCATATGCGACCCGCTGCACGCCCGTCATCCGCTGTGCGGTGAATTTTCCGTTGACGGCGATGCCGCTCAGCCGCGCAACGCGCGCGACCGTCCCGGCGCCCCGTTCCGCACGCCCTTCCTGCAGCGCGGTTTCACGACCTTCCCGAATCGACGTTGACATGATCACTCCGATGGCTGCGACGCGATCGCGCCGCCAGACACCCCGCATCGCGGGATGCTCCTATGCCGTCAGTGTGTCGAACTGCGTCGATGCGGTCGGTACGTTCGACCGCACAATCTTTCGATTCGACAATAACTTCGTGGTCCTCAGAATGCGTTGCGCCCGATGAAACCGCGTACGATCGTCAGCAGGATGATCTTCATGTCGAACCAGAAGCTCCAGTTCTGCATGTAGAACAGATCGAACTTCACGCGCGCGGCCATCGCCTCGACCTTGCGCGTCTCGCCGCGATAACCATTCACCTGCGCCCATCCCGTGATGCCCGGCCGCACGCGGTAGCGATACATGTAGCAGTCGATCAGCTGCCGATAGAAGTCGTCGTGCTCGATCGCATGCGGACGCGGGCCGACCACCGACATCTGGCCGAACAGCACGTTGAAGAACTGCGGCAGCTCATCGAGCGACGTGCGGCGCAGGAACGCGCCGACCGGCGTGATGCGCGAATCGTTGCGCGACGCCTGCCGCACGACACCAGGCTGCGCGCGATGCGCGCGCATCGTCCTGAACTTGAGGATGTGGAATTCGCGCCCGTCCACGCCCTTGCGCCGCTGCCTGAACAACACGGGCCCCGGCGACGACAGCTTCACCGCGATCGCCAGCACCGCGAGCAGCGGCAGCAGCGGAATCAGCACGGCGACCGCGAACAGCCGGTCGAACGCGAACTTCGCCCACAGCTCCGGCGCCGAGCGCGGCGTGGTCGCGAGGTTGATCGCCGGCATACCGAGCACGTCGGTCGCCGAGCGTTCGACGACGGCCATCTGCCGCACGTCGGGCAGCAGCCGCAGTTCGACGAACTCGTCGCGCAACTCGCGCACGATGCGCTGGATACGCCACTCGTGCGACATCGGCAACGTGAGCCAGACTTCGTCGATTTCGCCGCCGCGAATCATGCGGCGCAACTCGGCCCAGTCGCCGATCACCGGCACGCCGCCGATCGCGTCCGACGCAGTCGCGGCCTGCGCATCGTCGTCGAATACGCACGCCGCCGCGAACGCGCCGTCCGGTTCGAGCTGTATCCGCTCGATCGCCACGCGTCCGTATGCCGTCGCGCCGACGACGGCGACCCGCCGCTGCCGCGCGCGCGGATCGCCGCGCCTCAACGTGAGCGCGCACAGCGCCAGCCTGCCGATCAGCAGCGCCGCGTCGCCGGACAGCACCGTGCGGGCAATCCAGCGTGTGGTCATCGTGCCGCCGCGGTTCATGATCCACGTCGCTCCGGCCGCCGTCAGCACGCTCGCGCATACGATCGCAACCACCATGCGCGTCAGCTCGGGCTCGACGCGACAGCTCGGCGCGCCGCCGCGTACCGCGCGCAAGCCCCGCGGCAACAAACCGACCGTCAGCACGCACAGCAATGCGATCGCGCCGCGCTGCGCATCCGACAAGTCATGCCACGCCAGCCTCATCGCAGCCTGCGCGGCGAGCGCACCGGCCAGCACCAGCGCAACGTCGGCCGCGGCAATCGCGGCGCGACGCATCGCATTCGTTCCTCCGGACATCGAATGCATCGTCATGCGCCGCGCACGGAAAATCCGCCATGCATTTCAGGCATCCGGGACAGTACCGGCATCAGCCTCGCACTCTCGCGCGGGCCGAGCAGGCGGCGATAGTCCGCACGAATCAGCTCGTAGCACTCGCACGAATTGCGCTCGAGGCCCTCGCGATCGAGCACCGTGATCCGGCCGCGACGCTGCCGGATCAGCCCGGCTTCCTGCAGATTGCCGGCCGCTTCCGTCACGCCTTCGCGGCGTACGCCAAGCATGTTCGCGATCGTCTGCTGCGTAACGGCCAGCTCGTCGCCGTCGATCCGGTCGTGCGCAAGCAGCAGCCAGCGGCTCAGTTGCTCGCTGACCGAGTGATGCCGGTTGCACAGCGCGCTGCGCGAGATCTGCGCCATCATCGCCTGGCAATAATTCAGCAGCAGCCGGTACGTCGCGGGCGAACGTTCGAACTCGGAGCGCATCACGCAGGCCGGCACGCGATAGGCCATGCCGCCGATGCGGACCTCGACCCGGTTCGATACCGTGGCGCCGCCAACGAGCGTCGCCAGACCGACCGCACCTTCCCGGCCGACCACCGCCACCTCGACCATCGCACCGTCCTCCATCAGGTGCTGCACCGACATCATGGCGGTCGTCGGGAAATGCAGGTGGCGCATGGGTTCACCGACCCGGTCCAGCATGCCGGCCTTGATCCTGACCAGCTCGAGATGCGGTGCGATGGCGCGGATGCTGTCCTCCGGAAGTGCGGCAAGGATGGCGTTCGCCGAATAGCTCGAGTGAAGATGTAGCATGTCTGTATCCCTCTTTATTGTCCGCGGCGCAGGCGCCGCGTCTGGAACTCGTTATCGCGATGCGCGTCCTCAAGGTGACGCGGGTTGCGGCCACAACCCTGAATCCGATCGACTTCCGGCTTCTTCGTCGCCGGATCGAATCGATCGCCTCGTTTCGACTCGCCGGCCCGAATAAGCGATTTACGTGCCAATACCTCTCCGTCCTTAATATATAAACGGCATCGGTTTTAGAACGCCGAATAGCCGGCCGGAAAGCGGCAAAAAGCGTCTCATTTCCGGACACTCGCCGATGCGGCGGACACCGCAAGTGATTCAACTGAACAATGCAGGCAGGCCCGGCGGCAGGTGCCTGCAGCGGCCCGCGAGTCTTATCGTTCAACTACTTACAGGACTTTTTCAATTGTTTCCGTGACGTTGTGCACGACGTTCAACGGCCATCCGGCATCTCGAATGATCGTTTGAAACTGTCTCAAATTTGGATCGCGACATTAATTCTCCGCTCTGTAATCAACCGCACACATCGTATGCAGATCACTGATTTCATTGAGAAATTGAGTCCAGATATCTCAAATGTCAAAGAATGTTCAATGCGCACGGGATTTTTTCCTTGTACGATGCACATCGCCGACCATTGATTTCCGGGCAAAGTTGAATTCCGATCGTCACGCGGTTTTTTTGATGGATGTTTAATGCAAGAAAACAGGAACTTTAAATCCGCATAACGTTTGCTTTCGCTCTCAACCGTCAAACTTTGTGAAGTGACGTAATAGGCGATTGACTCGATTCAACTGCGTGCTAGCCTTTTTTCGGCTGTCTGCATTCGAATTCCGTTGAACACAAAATCCGCACGTGCGTGCTAAATCCCGTCGGGATGTCTTCACGCGCTGTGCAACCGCCACGCTACAAGGATGCGCCGTGACTCAACAGGCCAATGACGCCGTCGCCCAGGCGACCGGCATGATCGAGCTTTCCCACAGCTTCGACGCCAACCGGTTTCTCGCGGCGCTCGACCGCGACGAACGCGCCGCGCTGATCGCCAACCTCCAACTGGTCCACCTGAAATCGGGGCAAGTGCTCTGCGAGCCAGGCGAAATGCTGGCCGCGGTCTACCTGCCCGTGACGACGGCGATTTCGCTGCAATACGTGTCGTCCGGCGGCATGACGCTCGAAGTCGCCCAGATCGGCAGCGAGAGCATCGTGTGCGACGACGTGATCGGCGGCAGCGGCCAGATGCCCTGCCGCGCCGTCGCCTGTCGCGACGGCTTCGTCTATCGGCTCGACCGGCGCGCGTTCGCCACGGCCTTCGACGCGTCGCCGGTGATTCGCCACCTCGTGTTCGTGTGCGTGCGGCTGCTGATGGCGCAGGTCTCGCAGATCACCTTCTGCAGCCGCCATCACGTGCTCAAACATCAGTTATGCAGATGGTTCCTGCTCGCCTACGATCGTTCGCGCAGCATCGAGATCCAGGTCACCCACAGCATGCTCGCGCAGATGCTCGGCGTGCGGCGCGAAACGGTCACGGACGCAGCGGGTGAAATCCAGAAACTCGGATTGATCCGGCAGTACCGCAGTTCGATCGAGCTCGCCGATCTCGATGGTCTCGAGAAGCTGTCGTGCGGGTGCCGCGCGATCGTGCGCGACGACATGAAGCGCATCCTGTCGGCGGATTCGGGCGTGACGGCTGCCGCGCGCGCGTGACCCGCGCGGCGTTTCGGCGCGCCGATGCGAGCGGGGTCAGCAGATTGTAGGGTGGCGAACAGAACACAGTGCCCGCGAATGGTCTACTGGTGCCGGACTGCCGGGGGGATGTCAGCGCATTGTGCGCGTCCGCCCGCGCGGACGACACCACGCACGCCGGAGCCGCACGTGAAAAACGAAATCAGAACCATCCTCAAGCACGTCGCCCATCTCGAAGCCGCGATCGATTCGATCGGTGACGGGGACGACCTCTACGAAGCGGGCCTTTCATCGCTCGATACGATCCAGTTGATGCTCGCGATCGAAAAGCAGTTCAACATCGAGATTCCCGACGAGATGCTGAACCGCAACCTGTTCCGCAGCGTCGATGCGCTCGCGGAAACGATCGCCACCCTGCAACGCGCCGAGCATTCCGCATGAGCACGCTGCTTCCCGAACTCGCGGCCGACGACGAAGCGCATCGGCTCGACGAGGCCGCGCGCGCCGTCGCACAAATCGCCGCCCAGCACGCGGATGCCGTCGATCGCGACGCGCGCTGCCCGGTCGAGGCGATCGAAGCGATGCGCGCCCGCCGCTTGCTGAGCGCGATGGTGCCGACCCACCTCGGCGGTGCCGGCGCGTCGCTCGCCGACGTCGCATCGGCATGCTCGATTCTTGGTCAGGCCTGTGCGTCGTCGGCGATGGTGTTCGCGATGCACCAGATCCAGGTTGCCTGCATCGTCGACCACGCGGCCGACCAGGGCTGGCACAAGCTGTTCCTGCAACAACTCGTGCGGCACCAGTGGTTGCTCGCCTCGGCGACGTCGGAAGACGGCGTCGGCGGCAACCTGCGCGCGAGCCAGTGCGCAATCGAAAGCAACGGCGGTGAATTCCGGCTGCACAAGTCCGCACCGACGATCTCGTACGGCGACTACGCCGACGGCATCCTCGCGACCGCGCGACGCGACGCCGACGCGCCGGCGTCCGAGCAGGTGCTCGTCACGCTGCTGCGCGACGGCTATACGCTCACGCGCCGGGGCGAATGGGACACGCTCGGCATGCGCGGCACGTGCAGCAACGGCTTCGTGCTCGACGCGCAGGGCGCGACCGTGCAATGTCTGCCGGTGCCGTTCGCGCAGATCGCCGAACAGACCATGGTGCCGGTTTCGCACATCCTCTGGGCCGCCGTATGGATCGGCGTCGCCGGCGATGCCTTCCATCGCGCGCACCAGTTCTTCCGGGCGCAGGCGCGCCAGACCGACGGCGCGCCGTCGCCCGCGTCGCGTCGTATCGCCGAATCGCTCGCGCTGATGCAGGCGATGCAGGCCCGCGTCGACAACGTGCTGCGTCTCCATGCCAGCGCATCGGCCCGCTCGTGGTCGGCCAGCATGGCCTGGGCCGCCGAAATCAATACGTTGAAGACCTATGTGTCGTCGACCGCGCTCGAGGTCGTGCAACAGGCGATGATGATCTGCGGGATGGCCGGCTACAAGCACGGCACGCCGTTCAGCATAGGTCGTCACCTGCGCGACCTGCACGCGGCGCCGCTGATGATCAGCAACGACCGCATTGCCGCCAACACTTCGAGCCTGCTGCTCGCACTGCGTCCCGCGACGCTGGAGAAACACTCGTGAACGATCGCCTCTCCGTGCCCCCCGCCGCTTCCACCGCTTCCGCGCCGTCCGACGCACCGCTCGACCGCGCGGGCGTCAACCCGCTGCGCGACGAACTGATCGACGCCGGCCTGCTCGTGTCGACCGGCATCCAGGGCCTGTTCGGCCGCAGCGAACGGTTCGAGCGCGTCGTCGAAGCGCTCGACGCCTTCGTCACGCGCCTCGGTGCCGACCAGCAGGCCGAAGTCCTGCGCTTCCCGCCGGCGATGAGCCGCACCGAGTTCGAGCGCAGCGAGTACATGAAGAGCTTCCCGCAACTCGCGGGCAGCGTGCATGCGTTCTGCGGCGACGAACAGCGGCACCAGCGGGTGCTGCAGTGCCTCGATCGCGGCGAGGACTGGACCGAAAGCCAGAAGCCGACCTACGTCGTGATGACGCCGGCCGCGTGCTATCCGGTCTACCCGGTCGTCGCGCGCGCGGGCGCACTGCCCGACGACGGCCGGATCTTCGATGTGTTCTCGTACTGCTTCCGGCATGAACCGTCGCTCGACCCGACCCGCATGCAGTTGTTCCGGATGCGCGAATACGTGCGCATCGGCACGCCCGAGCAAATCGTCGCGTTCCGCGAAACGTGGATGGAGCGCGGCACGCGCATGATCGAGGCGCTGCGCCTGCCGAACACGATCGATCTCGCGAACGATCCGTTCTTCGGACGCGGCGGCAAGATCGTCGCGAACAGCCAGCGCGAGCAGAACCTGAAGTTCGAGCTGCTGATCCCGATCGAGCACGACGGCCGCCAGACCGCGTGCCTGAGCTTCAACTACCATATGGATCACTTCGGGATGCTGTGGGACATCCGCACCGCGACGAACGACGTCGCGCACACCGGCTGCGTCGGCTTCGGTCTCGAACGGTTGACGCTCGCGCTGTTCCGCCACCATGGCTTCGACATCGAAGCCTGGCCGGCCGACGTGTGCGACGTGCTGTGGGGAACGCGATGAAATTCGTGTCCCGCGACGGCCAGGAAGCGTCGTTCGAGGACGTGCGCCACCGCGCACGCCACTACCGGCCGCACCCGCTGCACAGTCAGGAGATGGTCTGGAAACAGACCAACTGCTACGTCGATATGTGGCTCGAGGTGCTCCGGTGGTGGGGCCTCAATCCGTATGCGGCGCTGCCGTTTACGGTGGCGCTCGATTTCGAGGGCGACCAGTTCACGTTCTTCAAGTTTCCGCACGACGAGCTGGAGCGGCTCTACGGGATCGTCGTGCAGGAACACTCGATCTACGAACCGCTCGAACAGCACATCGAGACGCAGGTCGCGCGCGGTCATCTGATGATCGTCGAAGTCGACGCGTGGTTCCTGCCCGACACGCGCGGCAGCGCGTACCGCACGCAGCACACGAAGACGACCATCGGCATCGACGCGATCGATCGCACCCGGCGCCAGATCGGCTACTTCCACAACAGCGGCTATTACGTCGCCGAGGACTTCGACTACAACGGGCTCGTCGGCGGCAGTTCGCCGATGCCGCTGCCGCCGTACGTCGAATGCGCGAAACGACGCTTCACGCCGCTCGACGAACGCTCGCTGTGCGAAGCGTCGCTCGCCTCGCTGCAGCGGCACCTGCGCCGCCTGCCGGTCGTCAATCCGGTCGCGGCATTCCGGCGGCAGTTGCAGTCCGATGCGAAATCGCTTGCCGATTCGCCGCTCGAACGCTTCCACGCGTACTCGTTCAATTCGGTGCGCCAGCTAGGCGCGAACTTCGAACTGTTCGGCCATTACGCGCGCTGGCTGCAGGCGAGCGGCTGCGTCGGCCCGTTCGCCGACATCCGTGCCGCGTGCGATCGCATTGCGTCCGAGGCGATGGTGCTGGAATTCCGGCTCGCGCGCGCCTGCGCGCGCGGCAAGGAGGAACGCGGCGATGCGACGCTCGACGCGATCGAAGCGGCTTACGCCGATCTCGTCGACGGCGCACGGCAGATCGCCCCGCCGCTGCAGCCCGCGACGCCCGTTCGCGTCAACGCGGCACCCGTGCCGATGATGCGGTGACGCGCAAGCGCACCGTGCCCGCTTGGTCGATGGTCGCAACGACCGCGGGCGTCGCCCGCGGGCCGCGCGACCTACCCGCTGCCGCCGAATGGATCGCGGCGCCCGTGCCCGGCACGGTCGCCCAGGCGCTCACGCTGGCCGGCCGCCCCGACGACGTGGCATCGCACGACGAGCACGACCATTGGTATCGCATCGAACTGCGCGGACACGGGCCGCGCGTGCTGCGCTTTCACGGCCTCGCGACGCTGGCGGAAGCGTGGCTCGACGACACGCCGATCCTGCGATCGGACAGCATGTTCGTCACGCACGACGTGTCCGTGTCGCTCGACGGTACGCACCGGCTGCTCGTCTGCTTCCGCGCTCTCGCACCGCACCTGCGCGACGTGCGTGCGCCGCGCCGCGCGCGCTGGCGTACGCGGCTTGCCGAACCGGCGACGCTGCGCACCGTGCGCACGTCGCTGCTGGGGCACATGCCGGGCTGGTTTCCGCGTTGCGTGCCGACCGGCCCGTGGCGTCCGGTCGAAGTACTGGACCCGGCCCACGGCCCCGTGCTCGTCCATTGCGACCTGCATGCGCGCATCGACGGCGACACCGGCTGGCTCGACGCGGAACTCGCGTTCGCCGCGCCGCTGCCCGACGCGTTCGCGGCCCGGCTGTCGTGCGGCGAACATCACGCGACGCTCGAACGCTGCGGCGCCGACCGGCTGCGTGCCACCGTCGCGGTACCCAACGTGCGTCGCTGGTGGCCGCACACGCACGGCGAACCGGTGCTCTACGACATCGCGCTGCACATCGGCGCCGAACAGCGACCGCTCGGCGCGACGGGCTTCCGCACGATCGAGCAGGACGCCGGCGATGACGGCAAGGGATTCGGGTTGCGCGTGAACGGCGTGCCGATCTTCGCGCGCGGTGCATGCTGGAGCAGCGCTGCACCGCTCGCGCTGCATGCGGACGACGCGACCTACGGCCACTTGCTCGGGATGGCGCGCGACGCAGGCTTCAACATGATTCGCGTCGGCGGCACGATGACCTACGAGGCCGAGGCGTTCCATGCGTGGTGCGACCGTCTCGGGTTGCTGGTCTGGCAGGACTTCATGTTTGCGAACTTCGACTATGCGCTGGCCGATGACGCATTCGCCGACGCCATCGACCGTGAAGCCGAACAGTTCCTCACGCGTCACCGGGCATCACCGTCGCTTGCGGTGTTGTGCGGCGGCAGCGAAATCGCACAGCAGGCGGCGATGTCGGGCCTCGGTCCCAAGCAGCGTTTCGTCGAACTGACCGCCGAGCGCCTCGCCGGACATGCGGCGGCACGGCGGCCAGATGCAATTTACGTGCCTGACACGCCCGACGGCGGCGTGCTGCCGTTCGTGCCGCGCGAGCGCGTGTCGCACTACTACGGCGTCGGCGCGTATCTGCGCCCGCTCGACGACGCGCGCCGCGCCGACGTGCGCTTCGCGAGCGAATGCCTCGCGTTCGCGAACGTGCCGGACAACGCGATGCTCGACAGCCTCGGCTGGCCGGGCATTCACGAGCCTCGCTGGAAGGCGGCCGTGCCGCGCGATCCCGGCACCTCGTGGGATTTCGAGGACATTCGCGATCACTACCTGCAGACGCTGTACGACGTGTCGCCCGACCGCCTGCGGCGCGAGGACCCGTTGCGCTACTTCGAGCTGTCGCGCGCGGCGATCGCGGACGTGATGCGCGACACGTTCTCCGAATGGCGGCGTGCCGGTTCGCGCTGCGCCGGCGCGCTCGTCTGGCAGTTCCAGGACGTGATGCCGGGTGCGGGATGGGGCTTGATCGATGCGACGCATCGGCCGAAATCGGCCTGGTATGCGCTGCGCCAGGTACTTCAGCCGGTGCAGGTGCTGCTCGTCGACGAAGGGCTGAACGGACTCGACATGCACGTGCTCAACGAACGGCCGGCGCCGCTGTCGGCCACCGTCGAGCTGGTCGCGCTGCGCGACGGCCGTACGCCGGTCGCGCGTGCCGGCTGCCCGGTCCGGATTGCCGCGCACGATGCGGTGCGGCTCGGCTCGGCCGAATTGCTCGGCCGCTTCTTCGACTGGACCTGCGCGTATCGATTCGGGCCGTGCGAGCACGACACCGTCGTCGCGACACTGCGCGCCGAGGACGACACATTGCTGTCGCAGGCGTTCTACTTCCCGTCCCGCACGCATCCCGCCGTGTTCGCACGGCGCGAGCTCGGGATCGAAGCGTGCGTCTCGCGCACCGGCGATACGTGGCACGTGGATATCGACACGCGTCACGTCGCGCGCCATGTTCAGATCGATGCACCGGGGTTCGTCCCGCGCGACGACTGGTTCCATCTCGCGCCCGGCACGCCGGCCCGCGTCGCGCTGGTGCCGCTGGAAAACCCCGGCGCCCAGGCGACGGCCGGCACGCCGCCGATCGTCGAGATCCGCGCGCTCAACGCGGTGCGAACCGTGCGCGCCGCACCGGCCGACTGACGCGGCCGCCCTGGCCGGCGCGACCGCCGCGGCACCCGCAGCAGCAGCGCGGCGCGCCCGTCAGTCGGACGAGCCCGTGCCGCGCGGCCGTTCGATTCCGTACGCTTCCATCCAGCGATACAGCGTCGCGCGCGACACGCCGAGTTCGCGCGCGGAAGCCGCGACGCGCCCGCGCGTGCGCAGCAAGGCCGTCTCGATCGCTTCGCGCTCGATCGACTTGCGGATGTCCGCGACGGACGGCGACGCGGCGTCGAGACAGTATTCGAGCTCGAGATCCTGCGCGGTGATCAGGCGTCCCTCCGTCATCACGACCGCGCGGCGCACGCGGTTGATCAACTCCCGCACGTTGCCGGGCCAGTCGTGCTTGTAAAGCGCGGTGATCGCATCCGTCGAGAAGCCGCGCACGCGATGACGCGCGTCGCCGCGAAAGCGTTCGAGCATGTGATGCGCGAGCAGTTCGATGTCCTTGCCGCGCGCACGCAGCGGCGGCTGGTCGATGCGCATCACGCAAAGCCGGTGAAACAGGTCCGCACGGAACCGCCCTTCTTCCATCGCTTCGCGCAGATCGACGTGCGTCGCCGAAACGATCCGTACGTCGACCGGCACCGGATCGCTGCCGCCCAGCCGATGAATCGAGCGCTCCTGCAGGAAGCGCAGCAGGCTCGCCTGGCTCTCGTGCGGGAGATCGCCGATTTCGTCGAGCAGCAGCGTGCCGCCGTTCGCGGCCTCGACGTAGCCGATCTTGCGTGCGTTCGCACCCGTAAAGGCGCCGCGCTCGTAGCCGAACAGTTCCGATTGCAGCAGGTGCGACGGGATCGCACCGCAGTTGACCGCGACGAACGGGCCGTTACGTCGCTCCGAATGCCGGTGGATCGCGACGGCGGTCAGCTCCTTGCCGGTTCCGGTTTCGCCGAACACGAACACCGGCGCGTCGGTGCGCGCGAAGCGGCGCACCGTATCGAACAGCCGCAGCATCGCGCTGCAGGTGCCGACGATGCCGTGTTCCTCGGATTCGAGCCGCTCCCGGTCGCGCGCGAACAGGCATTCCATTCCATACGCATGACCGACCGTATCGGCGATCCGCTGGTGCGACGCGGGCAACGTGATGTAGTCGAAGCAGTAGTCGCGCAACAGCGCGCGCACGTTCGGAGAAGCGGTCTGGCCAGCCTCGACGAGCGCGACCCAGACGACGTCGCGCATCGATGCGCAGGTGGACGCGATGCTGCCGATCGCATCGGCATGGCCGCCGCTCAGGTCGAGGATGCCGCAGGTGATTTCACCGGAGGTGTCGCGCAACTCGCTGGCATGCGCGACGATCGACACTTTCCAGTCGCGTCGCGCCAGTTCCTTGCGGAGCATGACGGACGGCGTCTGCGTCCAGTAAATCAGGGGACGCGGCCCGCTAGTTCTCCCCTCGCCGGCGCTCTTATCGCGCGTTATTGGCATATTCATAACGAACCATCACTTTCTCCACTACGCGAACCGTTCGCGCACGGTGCCGGCGGTGCATGGCCGCCAATCCGCGCTGCGTTTCTACAGCTTGGGCGAAGATCGAAATTACACACGGCTAAAGCCCCAGGAAATCGAGCCGGACGTCATCCGGTCTCGTATTCATCGAACTCGAAGGGAATGCGCGGCGCCAGGCGCCACGGCATTCCGGCTTTCATGCGACGCACCTTCAAACCAGCACGTCGGCAAACGCGAATTCCGTCCGCATTTGCGTCGCGTCGTACACGACAGCCCCGCCCGATGCCGAACCGGATGGCCGCCAACCCGCACCCGGAATGGCCGCCTCATTTCTTCCGCTCCTGAACTTACACGTCGTTTCGAGTGGCTCTGTTACCAAAAAGTAAGCCCCGAATCATTCAATTACGCCGCCGACGAAACTCGCGAAACCGCGCTTTGAAGACTGTCGTTTGATTATCTACGACGATTCCCGTTCGTCGGTGGTAAATCTAACCTTTCCTCACGATTGACGTCTCTCATTGCCAACATACGTCGCCTAAATATACACAAAACCCTGCTAGCCATACGGTTTGGCGGGCAATGGCTCCGGGCCGGTCGCCCTAATATGGCGACGGTCGCATCCTTCGCCGCGCCGTCTGTTACATCGCCGTTACGATCCGGCCGGCAGAGACGGCTCAGGTACGCAGCGCGGCAGCGCCGCGCCGGTCGTCCGGATGGTCCGCTTCGTCCGTATCGACGCCTGGTTCGCCGTCCGCATCCCCATCCGCGGGCAGGCATTCCACCGGCATCGCCATCTCGTTCTGCAATGCGGCATAACCCTCGGTCACGAAGCGCGTGAGCTCGTCGCGAAAGCGCGCGGCGCCGAAGCGCACGGCGTTGCCGCGACACGCATGCGGATCGAAGGTGCCGCGCGGCAACGCCTCGAAGCGTGCGAGCGCGTCGAGCAGTGCGTCGGCCGTCTGCGTGCGGTAGAACAGCCCCGTCGCGCGCTCGCCCGGCCATGCGCGCACCGTCTCGCAAACACCGCCCTTCCCGTATGCGATCACCGGCGTCCCGCATGCCTGTGCTTCGAGCGGCGAAATGCCGAAGTCCTCTTCCGCCGCGAACACGAACGCGCGCGCGCGTTGCAGGTGATCGTGCAGCACGTCGAACGGTTGATAGCCGAGCAGGCTGACGTTCGGCCCGGCGAGCGCACGAATCTTCTCCATGTCGGGCCCGTCGCCGATCACGACAAGACGGCGCTCGGGCGTGCGCGAAAACGCGTCGACGATCATGTCGATGCGCTTGTACGGCACGAGCCGCGACGCAGTCAGGTAAAACGGCTCCTTGTCGGTACGCAGCGACAGGTGGTCGACGTCGACCGGCGGATAGATCACCGTCGAGTCGCGCCGGTAAACCTTGCGGATGCGTCGCGCGATGAAGCGCGAGTTCGCGATCACGCCGTCGACGCCATTGGCCGAACGCGCATCCCAGTTGCGGATGTAGTGCAGCAGCGCACGCGCGAGCACCGACTTCGGTCCGCGCGCGAGGCCGGCCTCGTCCAGATACTGATGCTGCAGATCCCACGCATAGCGCACCGGCGAATGCACGTAGCTCGCATGGAACTGGTCGGGTCCGCTCAACACGCCTTTCGCGACCGCATACGAACTCGACAGCACGACATCGTAGCCCGACAGGTCAAACTGCTCGATCGCCAGCGGAAAGAGCGGCAGATAGCTGCGGTAGTGCTTGCGCGCGAACGGCAGCTTCTGGATGAAGGAGGTGTGGACGTCGTGACCGCGCAGACACGCGCGATCCTCGAGAAAATCGACAAGACTGTAGACGTCAGCCTGCGGAAAGCAGTCGATCATCTGTTCGAGCACGCGTTCGGCGCCGCCCTGCACGACCAGCCAGTCGTGAACGATCGCAATCTTCAAGTACCGCCTCCCCGGATTCTCATTCACGTTCGCGTCGGGCAGACCGTGCATCGCGCCGGCTGCTCCAACCCGCCCATTATGAAAAGGCGGTCGCGGCACCGATGTGTGCTACCACACACTGTCCTGCTCTTTCCCGGCATGCGTCGCACGCACTGTTGCGGCGCACGCATGACCGAAAGCCTGAGTGCGCTTTCGAACAGACCGGCGTGCGGCTTGTCAGCATCATGTCTTCAGCCGTGACGTCCTGAACGAACGCGTCCATGCGACACGGCCTGCTGAGGGCATCACGCGAGGACGGCATCATGGAATGGCATTGTTGTGAATTCGAACATCTGAGCTCGGTCGATCTGTATGCGATCCTGCGCGCGCGCAACGCGGTGCTGGTCGTCGAGGATGCCCACACGCATCTCGACATCGACGGAAAGGACGCCGACGCCCTGCACATCTTTGCGCGCGTACGCAACGGCGGCACTGTGGAAATCGCGGCCTACGCGCGCCTCTTGCCGGGCGACGACATCGATCCGGAAGTCGTGATCGACAAGGTTCTCACGAGCGAGGCCTGTCGCGACGACGATACGCTCGAACGGTTGATCGAACGCGCGCTCACCGCCGCGCACGCTGCATGGCCGGAGGTCGCCGTGCGTACGCATGTACCGGCGCCGCGTCACGCGTTCTATAAACGCTTCGGATTCCGCAAGGCCTACGGACCGTATCTGGAACAGGGCACGCCGTTCATCGGCCTGATCCGCCCGGTGGACCGTACCGCCGGAGCACTGCGCAACCTGCTGTCCCGGGTCGCATCGGCGCCGCACGGGCCCGACACCGACAGCCGCGCGCACAACCGACTTCCCACCGATACCGGAGTCAATCGATGACCCCCACCCTTCTCCCGGTTCCGGAACCCGACCTGCCGCGCATTCTGCCCGTGATCCTTGCCGGCGGCTCGGGCACACGGCTCTGGCCGCTGTCGCGCGAGTGCCATCCGAAGCAGTTGATCGAACTGATCTCGAACGAATCGCCGCTGTCTGCGACGGCACGCCGCCTGAACGGCATCAGCAACGCGTCGCTCGGCGATACGCTGCTGCTGGTCTGCGGCGAACAGCATCGCATCATGAGTGCCGCGCAGGTCGCCGGCCGCGCGGCGCCGCCGCGCATCCTGCTCGAGCCGGCCGCGCGCAACACTGCGCCGGCGCTCACGCTCGCGGCGCTCGATACGAGCGCGCTCGACGAAGATCCGGTGCTCGCGGTGATGCCGGCCGACCACATCATCAGCGATGTCGCGGCCTTCCAGGACGCGATCGGGCGCGCGGCGCGCTACGCGCAGGAAGGCGCGATCGTCACGCTCGGCGTGTTGCCGCGTCGCGCGGAAACGGGCTACGGCTACATCCAGGTCGGCGCGCAACGCACCGGCCACCTCGGCGGACAAGGCGGCTACTCGATCGGCCGCTTCGTCGAGAAACCCGACGTCGCGCTCGCCGAGCGCTACCTGCATTCGGGCGATTACTGGTGGAACAGCGGGATCTTCGTCACGCGCGCGTCGGTCTGGCTGAAGGCGATCCGCGCGCTCGCGCCGGCCATCCACGCCGCGTGCGAGGCCGCCTGGCGCGCGGGCGTCGCCGAGGAATCGTTCTTCCGGGTCGATGCGGCGGCCTTCGACACGTGCCCGTCCGACTCGATCGACTATGCCGTGATGGAACGCCTGACCGACCACCCCGAGCTCGGCATCGAGGGCATCGTGGTGCCGCTCGCGGCCGGCTGGTCGGACATCGGCACCTGGGACGCGATCTGGGAAATCATGCCGAAAGACGATCAGGGCAACGTCGCGCGCGGTCCGATCGTGTTCGAGGACACGCAGGACAGTTTCGTCCGCTCCGAGGGCCGGCTCATCGCCTGCGTCGGCATGAAGGACGTCGTCGTGATCGAGACGGCCGATGCCGTGCTGGTGGCGAACAAGCACGACGTGCAGCGCGTGAAGAACATCGTCGAGCGCCTGAAGATCGACAGGCTCCCGCAAGCCAGCGAACATCGCAAGGTCCAGCGGCCGTGGGGGCATTACGACTCGATCGATCTCGGCGAGCGCTTCCAGGTGAAGCGGATCGTCGTCGAGCCGGGCAGGCAGTTGTCGCTGCAGATGCACTATCACCGCGCCGAACACTGGATCGTCGTGCGCGGCACGGCGAAGGTGACGCGCGGCGACGAGACATTCCTGCTCAGCGAGAACGAATCGACGTACATCGCGGTCGGCGAAGTGCATCGACTCGAGAACCCGGGCAGGATTCCGCTCGAAATCATCGAGGTGCAATCGGGCAACTATCTCGGCGAGGACGACATCGTCCGCTTCGACGATCAGTACGGCCGCACCGTCGTCCAGACGCTGCCGCCGAAGCCGGCGACCGCACGCGCCGCGCGCGAGCCGCGCGACGAAGGAGCGGAGCGCGAGACCGTCCGGTGAGCGCGCGCCGGGCACGCCTGTGTGCTCGGCATACCGCCGCACTGCCTCTCGCGCACGTGGTCAGTCGATCCCGCGTTGGGACCACCGCGGCCGCCTGAGCGACTCGCGTACACGCGGCAGCAGCGACGCATCCGCGCCGATCGCATCGGCCGTAGCCGACAGCGGCTGGCGCGCCGGGGCACACGATACGCCTGTCGCCTGGTCCGCCGCGCAACCTGGCGCGGGACCGATGCGCACCGGCATTCCGCCGATCTCCGACAACTGATTGTGTTCGAGCCGGACGTCCGACACGTTTCCCCACAAGCGAATACCGTCGAACCGCGCATGCGACACGCGGTTGCCGATCACGGCCACCCGCGTGACCGAACCGGACCACGTGCTGACGTCGATCGCAGCCTGCTGCGTGAGCGGACGCGGATCGACCCGGCCCGTCGCGGTCTGGATGTCGGTAATCACGTTGTTCTCGACCCGGACGTCGGACGCGCCGAAAGTCCGGCTGCTGTCCTCCTGCGCGACGAGAATCCCGGCACTCACCTGCACGTTGCGCACGATGTTCTTCGAAATGGTGACGTTTTCGCCGCCGACCACCGTGATGCCGCGTCCCCACGGGTTGCCCTCCAGCGAGTTGCCGGTAATCAGCACGTTGCCGCTCGGCACGCCGTCCTCGCGATAGCTCACCACGGCGATCATGTCGTCGCCGGTGCCGCGCACGACGTTGCCGCGCACGAGCACGTTGCGCGAACCATGCGTGATGTGGATGCCGTCGGCCAGCGTCGACATCACCTCGTTGCCGACGATCGCGACGTCCGTTGCACCGAACACGAAGATGCCGCCGCCACCGCCGTCTATCACGTTGTCGAGCACCTGCACGTCGCGCCCCGTCACTTCGATCTTCGTCGACTCCGGATTCATGAGGCGCGTCGTACCGGTTCCCGTCAGCCGGAATCCGACGATCGTCGTGCCGTCGCCGCGCATTTCGATCGTCTGATCGTCGGGAACGGTGGCGTTCAACATCGCACCATAGCCGGACACGATGACGCGGGGCTGTCGTACGATCAGCGACCGGCTGACCGTGTACCGCCCCGGTGTAAACACGAGCCGCTGGCCCGGCTGCAACGCATCGAGTGCGCGTTGCAACGCGTCGGTCTGATCGGCCGCGTCGGATGCGGGGTGAACGTATGCGTCGGGGAAGTTCGCGGAAGGTGCTGCAGGTGCGGACGTTCCGGACGCCGCCACGGCGAGCGCCGGCCACGACACGCCACCGGCCGTCAACATGACGACCAGTACCGCACACGTAGCGGGCAGACATCGCAATCTGTGCATATCGAGTCGTTCCCCCGGGTCAGAAGATGGCCGCCGCGCCACGATTCCCGTGTTGCGCGAATCGGCGGCAGCCCATCACGTCCGCCAGTCGCGGGACAGCCCACGGCCCGTTGGAACAAGCGAAACGATGCGCCTGATTAGAGCATTCGATCCGGCAGGCTTCGGTGCGCCAGCAGACTTGCATCGAACTCGGCGGGCCGTTGCGCCGGGTAAGACGGGCGAATCCGCGAATGGTAGGTTCGCGAACAGAGTCTGCGTTGTAGCGCGCCTATCATGAGCCGCTATCCGACGTGACGCGAATGGCGATGGGTCCAGGCGCCTGCATGCCGGGCAAATCGCTGCCGGCCGCCGATTCCGGGTTGTCGCGAATGCGCATGCGGCGCCGTGTGCTTTCGGCGGGCGATTGTGCTCACCGGCCCGCGCATGCCGAAGCCGATTGCCTGTGCGTCGACCCATACGGTCGGAGCCGTAGAAGTGCCGGGCAGACGCGAGCCGCCGCTGCCACCCGATATCACGCACGTTTCCGGGCGATGCCGCACGCATGCCCCCATCGGCAACCGGATCGTCCGAACACAGCCTGCCCGAAGGTGCTCATGACAGACCTGACGATTGCCATCTGCAACTACAACCATGGCGCATACCTGCGCACCGCCATCGATTCCGCGCTGGGACAAACGGTCCAGGACATCCACGTACTGGTGATCGACGACGGCTCCACCGACGACTCACGCGACATCATCCGCTCGTACGGCGAGCGCATCACGGCAATCTTCCAGACGAACGGCGGCCAGGTCGCCGCGTACAACAGCGCGATCGAGCAGGTCGCGACACCGTACGTGCTGCTGCTCGACGCGGACGACCTGCTGTACGCCGACGCGGCTGCCCGCGTGCTCGACGCGTTCGCATCCGGCAAGTTCGTGAAGGTGCATTTCCGGCTCGACGTGGTGGCTCCGGATGGGATGCCGACCGGCGCCACCGTGCCGCAATCGATCGTCGACACGGATTGCGGGCGCCTGCTGCGCAAGGGCTGGCTGTATCCGTCACCGCCGGCGTCGGGCAACGCGTACCGGACCGATGCCCTCAAGCGCATCTTTCCCGTGCCGGTCACGGCAGACAACCTGCACGGCGCCGATTTCTACGCGATCTACGGAATCGCGCTGCTGGGCGACGTCCACATGATCGATGCAACGCTGGGCGGCTACCGCGTGCATCGGCCGGCGTCGTCGGGCCTGGCACTGGCCAATTCGGAAGACGCGGCCACGGGCGCGCTGAAGGCGCGGCGTCGCTGGGCCACGCTGCGCACGCTGGCAGGCACGCGGCTGCACGAATCGCTACCGATCGCGCCGTTCGACTTCGCGATCGAGAAGGCCCGTTTCGCGAGCACGCTCTATCGCGCGCCATTCGCGCGCCGCTGGCGCTGGTTCCTGTGCGAATCGGGCGGCTACTGGCACACCGTGCTGCGCAATCCGTTCTGGCGTCCATTCAAGAAAATCGTCGTTGCCGGGCTGTCGCTCGCGTGCCTGTTGCCGTCGACGACACTCAGCGACCGCGCGATCCGCTATCTCGCCAATCCGCTTGCCCGGGTACGCGGGCAGTCCGATCGACGGGCCAGCGCGCGTTGAACGTCGTCGCGCGCGGCGGATAGCGTTCCGGTACGAATCAAGCGGGACCGCTCCGGTGCCCTCATGTCGTCTGCGCGCGAATCGCCTGGTCGCGCCCGGGCCATGCGGGAAACCCGGCCATGCCGGCGATGCCCATGCGCAACGCGACCAGATAGGCAGCCATCGGGATCGCGACGCCGACGAGCGTGCCGAGAGCAAGGTGAATTACGAGATTCGTCATGCCGGCGCGCATCAGCACGATGCGCACGCAGGCCATCGCCAGAATATGCATCAGGTAGATCGGCATCGACGCATAGCCGACCATCGCCAGCCAGCCAGTATGCGCGGGAAACGACGCGTGCCGGTATGCCAGCTGCAGCAGCAACGCGATGCCCGCGAATGCGGCAGGAATGGCCCAGACGCTCGTGGCACTGCCCTGACCGTGCGCAAATGCGATCGCCGCGACGAACATCGCCGCGGTCACCGCACTCACCCATGGTTGGCTGTAGCGCTCGAGCCAGCCCGGCAATGCACGGGATGCAACGATGCCGGCCACGAAGAACGGCCAGTTCATCAGCGTCGTCGACAGGATGCCCCACTGCGTCGTCGCGCCGATCGCAAGCGCCAGCACCGCGCTTGCAAGCAGCCCGCCGCGCGTGCGAGCAGACATCGGCACGCGCGTGAGCGTCGGCACATGGCGTCCGATCAGCCACACCGCGAGCATGCAGAGCATCAACGCATACAGGAACCAGAACTGCGCGAACGGCCGCCAGCCGATCGCGAGCAGGTCGTCCCGCGTAAACGGATGATTGCTGCCGTGCGACGACATCGCGATCTGCACGCCGCCTTGCAGAACGGACCAGAGCAGATACGGATAGGCGATCGTCCTGATCTTCGCGCCGATGAACCGCTCCGGCGCGCGACGCAGCGAGCTGCATACGTGCAATCCGGACAGGAAGAAGAACAGCGGCATGTGGAACGTATAGATCACATAGTCGCTCCACGCGAGCAAGGTCGTGGGCAGGCCCGCCGGTACGAGATCCGATCCGACGGCGCCACGCAGCACGTGGCCGTAGACGACAAGAATGATCCCTGCGCCGCGTGCCGCGTCGAGGGTGGTTTCGCGTGCAGTCATGTCTGTTCGATGCGCGGCTTCGTCGAAGCCCGCGCGTCGGCAACGAGTGAGGATCGCTACACAGTAGCCACGCTTGCCCGGAAGAACAGTGGGCTGGACGACAGTTAGACGATATCGGAACCTGCCCGCACCGTCGCGACACGCGAGCGCGCCGACGCAACAGGCCGCGCTCGTTTCGAGAACCATTGGAATACGACGATCAGCAGCACGACCGGCACGAAATTCCGCCCGCTGAACAGATTCGGAATCCGTAGTATCTCCAGAAGAGACACGTAAAGCACGGCGTGCGCGCAGCACCAGAAGCCGTTGCCGCTTCGCCAGCCCGCGTAGCCACGCCCGAATACCCAGCCGGAAAACGCCGCATTCAGCAAGCCGAACCAGCCCCACTCGTAGAAGTGGACGAAGATCCCCGACGGATTGTTGAATTCCGGGTCGGCATAGCTGTTCAGGAACAGGTCGAGCCGGTCGCCCGAGTCGAGCCACGGCTGCACCATCGAGCCGACCACCGGAAAATGCAGCAGCCAGTCGAACGTGAACATCGGGTGACCGCTGTCCCAGCCGAGCACGCTCAGGATCCCCGCACCGTTGTTCAGCGACGTCGAGTAGTACAGGCCCAGGCGTTCGAGCGCGAAATCGAAGATGTTGTCGTAGATATTGATGTAGTAGGTTTCCCACGACCGGTTGTACTCGTTCGCGATGAACAGCCCGAGCAGCAGCGGAATCGCGGCATACGGCCCGAGCGTCAGCAGCCGCGAGCGCGAACCCGGACGGCCGAAGCGGAACCGGACCACCATCAGCGCGAAGGGCAACACCACTTCGATGATCGCGAGCCGTTCCGCGAAGATGAAGCTGCGCAGCAGCGTCAGCACGGTGAGCACGGCCAGATAGATCTTGTAGCGGTTCAGCCCCTTGACCGGCGTCCTGAATACGTAGAAATAGAGCGCGACGAACGGCGCGGTCGCCTGCGTGAACGTGCTCAGACCCGTCACGCGCCCTTTCAGTTCGATCAGCTCGAACGTGTTGGCCGTGCCGCGCAGATACGACACCAGGATGGCCGGATGCGTGAGAATGCCGCTCATCATGACGAGGTAGCCGAACAGCGCGAGCGCGAACACGAAATCGAGCATGCGCGGCGACAGCTCGACCGGCTCGTCGGCCGGGATGCGCGGGGCCGGTGCGTCGTTCGACGCGAACCAGGCGGCCGCCATCAGCACCAGCAGGAACAGCGCACCGACAATCGCGTAATAGCCGTCGAAATAGATGCGCGCGATCGACTTCTGGTCGCCCAGCAAGCCGATCGACAGCATCCCGTACAGCGGCAGGATGAAGATCAGCACGAGCCGCGCAGGATCCTCCCACCAGTAGGCCTGATACCCGGCCGCACGCGCGGCGCGCGCCGCCGCGGCCCGGCGGGCGGGCCCGGTCTGTCGTCGCTGCGTACGCAAGCCGGCTGCCGGCCGATTGTTCATGACGCCCATTCCATCCTTTCGATGCGCGGATCGCGCGAAGCCGCCGGAGCGACGCATGCGCCGCTCAGCGCGCCGGCGGTCGCGCCGCCATCGCGTCGGCGTAGCCCGACATCGCCTGATGCGTGCTCGCGTCGTTGTATCCGTAGTCGTATCGCCCCGGCACGCCCTTGAAGTCGTTCAGGATCACGCCGCGCACGGCGATATGCGCATGCTCGAGCCGTCGTGCGCTTTCGTCGAGCTCCGTGCGCGTGGTCACGTCGCTGCGCGCGACGAGGAACACGGTGCCCGCCAGGCGCCCAAGCAGCAACGCATCGGCGACCGGCAGCAGCGGCGGCCCGTCGATCACGACCATGTCGTACTGCAACGCGGCCTGCTCGACCAGCGCCGCGAACGTCGGCTGCAGCAGCAGTTCGCCCGGATCGGGAACGACGCTGCCCATCGGCAGGAAATCCAGGCCGGGCGTCACGCCGTGGCGGATCGCCTCGTCGATGCCGTGCGTGCCGGCCACCACGTCCGACAGGCCCGGCGCGCGACTGTAGCGGAACCGTTCGTGCAGCGATCCCTTGCGCAGATCCGCGTCGATCAGCAACGTCCGTCGCCGCGCCGCGCCCATCAACGACGCAAGATTGCCGGCAACGAACGACTTGCCCACGCCCGTCGTCGGCCCCGAGATCAGCACGACGGCGTTCGGCGCGTCGCGCATCGACAGTTGCAGCTCGGTGCGGAAATGGCGCAGGCTTTCAAGCGCGACGTCCTGCGCCGCGACGGTCGGCACCGGTGCGCGTGCGCTGCTCGCGCCGCGCTTTGCACGCGCACTGATTTGCGCGTGCGCCGGGCTGTGCGGCACCGTTGCGAACACGGGCAAGCCGGTCGACCATTCGATTTCGTCAGCGTCGCCCACCGTGCCGGCGATACGCTGGCGCACGACCACAATCGCGGCGCCTGCCAGCAAGCCGACGATCAGCGACGCGACGACGATCATCCCGCGATGCGGCCCGATCGGCACCTCCGCCACCTTCGCGACGTCGACGATCCGCACGGTGCCGGTCTTGCTCGCCCGGGCCAGGATCATCTGCTGGCGCGTGTTGAGCAGGTTCGTGTACAACGCGGTATCGACGGCCACGTCGCGCTGCAACTGCAGCACGCCCTGCTCGACGGCCGGCAACTGCTCGATCTGCTTGCGCGTCGCATCGAGCGAACGCTGTGCGTCGGCGAGCTGCGCATCCACCGCCTCGACCGCCGGATGCTTCGGCATGAAGCGCGTCAGCAACTCCTCGCGCCGCTGCTGCAATGTCTGCACGCGCGTCTCGATGTCGACCGACTGCTGGCGCAACGCCAGCGCCTCGTCGCTCGTGTTGACCGTACCGTGCGACGCACGGTATGCGTTGAAGCGGCTCTCGGCCGTTTCGAGCTGCGCCTTCAACTGCGGCAGCTGCGCATCCATGAAGCGGATCAGCTTGTCGGCCGCTTCCGACTTGCGCTGCGTGTTCTGCGCGAGGTATGCATCGCCGATCGCATTCAGCACGCGGCTGTCGTGCACGGGATCGGTGCCGTCGAGCGTCACGCCGATCATGTTCGACTGCTTGCCGCGCTCCGAAATCAGCGCGTTCTTCTGCAGCCAGGTCGTCGCCTCCTCGTCGCCGTAGCGCGTCAGGTCGAAGCGCGCACCGGGCTTGCCCGCCACGTCGCGCACGAACAGGTCGATCGTCCCCTGCGGCGTTTCGACGTGCAGCGGCTGGCCGACCCGGCCCTGCCATACCGGCCCCGTCCTGCCGAAGAAGCCGGTGCGCTGCAGCGTATACGCGCCGTCATCGCCGAGCGTCAGCGCGAAGCGCTTGTCGAGCAATCGCTTCGATACGTCGAAGGTCGGCACGTCGATGCGCTCGGTGCCATAGACGTAACCGCCCGGCAGCGGCGACGACAAACCGTCGGCCGCGCTCACGAGCCGCCAGCCGACGATCGGCAGGTAGTGCGGCCGGACGTTCACGGGCAGGTTGGTACTGTCGACCGCGCGCGCCATCACCGCGCGGGATTTCAGCACCTCGATCTCCGTCGATGCGTCGGTCTTCAGATCGAATACCGACGACGGATCGCCGGTCGGCGCCGTCGGTTTCGAATCGGTCGGACTCTGCTCGACCTGGAACAGGATGTCGGATCGGTAGACCGGCGCGGCGCACAGCGCATACATGGCGCCGACGACCGCACCGGCGAGTGCCGTGCAGAGGATCAGCCGCCGGCTGCCGTACAGCATGCGCCAGTAGCGGCGAACCGGCGAGGACGGGCGCAAGGCGGCTCCGTCGAACGGGTCGGGCAAGGTCGAAGAAGTCATACAGCATCAGTCCCGTAGGGCGCGACGCACGGTCGCGATCACGAATTCGCCGCGAAGGTCACGGCGAAATCGCCTTGGCCGTCAGCGCGCCTTGCGCGGAGGACGGAATCAGCAGGTTGACGACACGGCTCCAGCGCACCAGCGACGACGAATCGACGAACACGACGTCGCGCCGCTCGAGCGGGAACTGGTCGGCCAGCGCGAACGACGCGGGCGAACTTCCGTCGAGGTGATAAACCTGCGGACGGTTGCCCGGGCCGCGACGCACGACGAACACCTGCCGTGCGTCCGACGTGTACTGGCTCACGCCGCCGGTGTCGCCGAGCGCCTCGCCGAGGCTCATCCGGCCGTCGGTCAGCGTCAGCGTCGCCGGACGCGACACCTCGCCGAGCACGAACACCTTCGCGTCGCTCGCCGCGCGCACGCGCACGAGGTCGCCGTCGCGCAGCAGGATGTTCGACGGGTTCACGCCCGCGGCGATCAGTGCCGGCAGGCTCACGTTCACGGTCTTGTCGCCGCGCGTCACCGACACCTGCGAGCGGTCGGCCGTCGCGGTGAAGCCGCCCGCGCGGTCGATCGCCTCGGGCAGCGTCATCGGCAGGTCGTTGACGATCTGCAGCCCGGGCGAGCGCACTTCGCCGTCGAGATACACACGCTTGCTGCGGTAGGCCTGCACGCGCAGCGAGAGTTGCGGCTTGCGCACGTATTCGCCGAGCCGTCTCGTCATCAGCGCGCTCGCCTGTGCCTCGGTGAGCCCGGCCACGTGCACGAGGCCGGCATACGCGAATTGCACGTTGCCATTCGCGTCGACCGTGTAGCCCGTCGCAACCGAGCTGGCGCCGACACCGTCGCCGCCCGCGCCGCCGCCCGTCATCTGGGTCGTGGGCAGGTTCAGTTCCGGGTGATCCCACACGATGATGCCGAGCACGTCGCCGGGACCGATCGTGTACGGATGCGGCTTGCCGAACAGCTGGCGGATTTCGGCATCGGCATTGACGCCTTGCGGCACGCCATGTTGCTGCGCGACGAGTGCCGGCGTGATCTCGATCAGATCCTCGCTCGACACGTTCTGCACGCCGTCGAGGCCGCCGGAACCCGATGCGTCGGCGCTGACGCGCGCATTCGCATCGCGTTCGGCCGGCCCCCGATACGTCATGCCCGGCGACAACGCACACGCACTCAATGCGCATGCAGCCGCGATGATCGCCATGAGCGACAGCCACGGCGCGCGACGGACGGCGGCCGTCTGCGGCCATCGCGTCCCGAGCGTCGATCTCTTTTGCGTGGTGGTTGACATTCGTGCCTTTCCGAAACTGTGCGGTAACCCGCCGAACCCGACCGGTTCCCGCATTACGCTTGGCAGCGCGGCTCGCATTGCAGTGCCGCGCCTCCCTCTTCACCGCACGTCACTCCGTACGATTCGTCATGAACAGTCCTTCGCCGCTTTCGTCTCTCGTCTGCATCGTGTCGGCCTGCCTTGCCGGTGCCGCCCCCGCGCAGACGCCGCCCGCCGCTCCGGCCGACGCGCCGGTCTCCGCATCGTCGACGCTGTCCGCGCCGCCCGTGCTGCAACGTTCGGCGCAAACCGCCGCGCCAGGGGCTGCTGCGGAGTCCGACACACCTGCATCCGATGTCGCGGCGCCGGGCTTCGCGTTTCCGCTTGCCGCCACCCGTGCCGCGGCACAACCCGAATCGCGCCCTCGCAGTGCACTGCGCCGACCGCTCGTGGCAAACCGGCCGCACCGCCCGCAAGCCGCGAGCGCACCGGCCACGGATGCATGGAGCGCCGACACGCTCTACTCGTCGCCCTACGCGAAATCCCCGTACGAGCAACCCGGCCCTCCGGACTGACGCCTGTGGCGGTCATGCCCTCGCATGACCGCCCGTGCGTCCATACCGGATTGGACACCACGCCGACTCGCGCGTTTGTGAGCGACCCCACCGAACGCCCATCTCCCTCCCGATCGGGATCGCGCCCGACATCACGACCGGCCGACCGACACCCCTGCGTACGACTGCCCGGCCGCCTCCGGCGCGGCCTGAGCGGCGACGCGCGCGACCGGCCAGTCCGACTCGCGTGCCAGCGCCTGCATGCACAAATCGATCACAACGTCCGTGCCCACCGCGCCGTACACCGCGTGGTCGACCTGCGCATCGAGGTGCAAGCGCACGTGGCGTGAGCGCCGGAATGCGTGCTCGATTGCGCCGAAGTGACGCCGGACGTCGTCGATGCCGGGATCCAGCGCGCCGTACACGAGCATCGTCCATACGTTGCGCTGCGCGAGTTCTCGCATCACCCCGCGCGGCGTGTCAATGCGCGGCTTCCAGCCGACGCGCGCCGCGATTTCCATCACCGGCACGCTGACGCGCGCAACGGCATTCGCCGCCACCGCGCGCACGATCGGCCGAAAATCGCGCCGCTCCAGCACGAATCGTTTCCACTTCCGCCAGTCGCGTACCGAGAGCCAGTACCCGCGCACCGAGTTGTTCCGCTGCTTCTGCACGGCTTCGAGCGAGAGCCCGGCCGGCCATACGAAGCGGGCGAGATTGACCGCGATCACGCCGCCGAGCGACGGCGTCTTCACCGCAGCATGCAGCGCCGCGTATGCGCCGGAACAGATGCCGGTTGCGACCACTTCCGGATAGCCGAGCGCGCGAAGCCAGTCCGCGGCGGCGGCCACGTCGTCGACCGATTGCGTCGAGTACACGACGCCCGACTGATCGTCCAGCGCAACACGCCCGCTGTCGCCGACCCCCTGCACGTCGATCCGCAGCGTCGTCACGCCGACGCGCGCGAGCGCGCGGGCGAAGCGCACGCTGAAACGCCCTTCGCCGCTGCGTGGATTCGTCGATGTGTTCGCGATCACGACCGCCGGGCCGACCGGCTCGGCCGGCCGCGTGTCCGCGGGACGGCACAGCACGCCGACCAGCCGGGCCGGGCCGACCGCGACGACCTGCTCGGTCATGTCGTTCATGTCGAGCGCGACGGCCGATTCGCCGTTCCACGCCGGATCCGCGTGCAAGCGCGCCTCGTCGGCAGCCGGCGTGCTCGGCGAGCGTTCGACGATCCAGTTCACGACCGTGTCGATCGCCGTCAGCGGCAGGCGCGAGCGGGTGCCGTCGAGCATCGTCGTCGGCCACTCGCGAAACGGTTCGCTCGTCACGTTCACGCCGCGCCCGAGCAGCGCGTCGTGCAATGCCGGCCCGTCGCCCTGGTCGGGCTGGATCAGCAGCATCGCGCCCGGCAGCGTCGGCGCATCGCGCACCACGTCGCACAGATCGACCGCCTTCAGCGCGTCGACCAGATCGTTCGGGATGCGATGACCGAGCACGTTCATGCACGGTTCGTCGCGGTGCGCGGCGCGAATCGCGGGCGACGTGGTGTCGAGCCACTGGCGATGCACGAACGACAGCTCGCGCAGGTAGGCGCGGCCTCGCACGACCGGCGCCAGCGCGACCAGCGCGTCGACGCGCGGCGGCGGATGCGGACCCACGCCCGCGGCGGCCAGCATCGCGAACAGCGCGCCCGCGCGGATTCCGACGAGCGTGAGTCCGGTCACGCCGATTTCGTCACGCAACAGGTCGATCGCATCGTGAATGCTGCCGATGGTGGCGGCATGCCGGCCGGCTTCACGGTCGTCGCCCGCCGAGTCGCCGGTACACGGATAGTTGAATCGCATCACCGTGACGCCCTCGCGAGCCAGGCGCTCGGCGATCGCCCGCACCAGCTTGTGCGTCCACGAAGCCTCGTGACCCAGCGATTCGCACAGGATCACGCCTTGTCTCGTCTGTCCCTCGTGCAGCCACCCTACGCAGCCGCCAAACGTTATCGGCTTCAATCGGTACTCCTCGGATCGGTATTTGTTATCGGATACGCGTACGCGTACGCGTTCCGGCTTCATCGGAACGGGCGGCACCGCCGCTCATGCGACTGCCGGACGAACGCATGGCAGCACGGCAACGGATAGCCGCCGCGCCCCTGCGCGGCCCGCCTGCCCTGCTTCATGCGCTCGCCGTCCTGCTCATGCAGTGCGGAAGCGTCTTGTCTTGCGCACCCGTGCGTGCCCCGGCCATAGCCGTCGCCGTGCACGCTGTCCGTCATGAACGAGAACGGTGCGTTGATTAGATCATCTGGCCCGAGCGGGCTTCGGTGCGCCAGCTTACAAATGTATTCCTTACTGTCGCGACACAACGGCGTACTTGCCGACACGATTGCCTCCGCGCGCACGCACGGAATCGACGAAAGGTAGGCTCGCGAACAAAGGCGCACCCGTCGGCCCGTATCATGACCGCCAGACGATGTGGCCGTGCCCGGCGTCGCCGGACGAAAACCGGCGCCCGCCGGCGCGGGCCGCAAACCCGCGCAGCCGCGTCAGGCCGGCCGGCTGCGCGAGCGCACGGCGGCCCCGATCCGCCTCATGCGACACCCACGGCGCCGACCGAGCGAATGTCAAACCTCAAGAAGAACTTCCTGCTGCTGCTGACGCTGCAGATTTCGATGTATGCGGTGCCGCTGCTGATCGCACCGCTGCTTACCCATGCGCTGGGTCCGGAAGGCTACGGGCAGCTCGCGTTCTCGCTTGCCGTCATCGCGTATCTCACCAACTGCACGAGCTACAGCTTCGACCTGACCGCCACGCCGCGCATCGCGCTCGCCCGCGACAACCGCGCAGAACGCTCGCGCATCTTCTGGGCGACGCTGTACGCGCAGATCGGCATCGCGGTGCTCTGTTTCATCGTGCTGGTCGTACTGACGCTCGTGGTCCGGCGCTTCGGCGACGATCGCGACCTGCTGCTGATCGGTTTCGGCATGGTGGCTGGCGTCGCGTTCACGCCGGGCTGGTATTTCCAGGGAATGGAGAAGCTGCGCGCGTTGAGCGTGATCCTGTTCGTCGGGCGCATCGTGAGCCTGCCCGCGATGTTCGCGCTCGTGCACAGCCCGGCCGACATCGACCGGGCGATGATCGTCAACGCCGCCGTTCCGACGCTGTCCGCGGTTGCGCTCGCCGTCTACCTGTTTTTACATCGCGAAGTCGACTTCGTGCGCGTTGGTTTCGACGACATTGCCGAATCGTTGAAAGGCGGCTGGCAGGTTTTTCTCGCATCGACGTCGATCGCCTTCTACGCGTCGACCAACACCGTGCTGCTCGGTTTCGTGTCGGGCAACGTCGCGGCCGGCTATTTCGCCGCCGGCGACAAGCTGATCCGCGCCGCGCTCAGCATGCTTCAGCCGCTGAAGGCCGCCACCTATCCACGCATCAACTATCTGATGCGGCATGCGCGCAACGACGCGTTCTCGTTCCTGCGCAAGCTGTTCGTCGTGCAGGTCGTGATGGTGCTCGGCATCTCGCTCGCGATCTTCTTCGGTGCGCCGCTCGCCGTGCGCATCCTGTACGGCCCGTCGTACGAGCCGACGGTCCAGGTGCTGCGCTGGATGGCGTTCGTCCCGTTCATGGCCGGCATGACCGACCTGTTCGGCGTGCAGACGATGCTGCCGCTCGGAATGAAGTCCGCATTCACGCGCATCCTGATGTCGTCCGGCATCGTGAACATCGTGCTGGTGCCGGTGCTTGCAAAGTACTTCGCCGAACTGGGCGCGGCCGCTGCCGTGTTGCTGGCCGAGGCCGCGGTCGCCGCCGCGCTCGCGACCGTCGTCTATCGCGCCGGCATTCCGCTGCCCGGCAGTCCCGCCGCGCGACGCGCATAGCACCGGCCCGCATTCGATGCGCATGCAACGAGCGTGGCATGCGCATGCGCTTGCCCGTTGCCTGCCGCTCCTCTCGTCGCCCGCCTCCGAACGCTTGCACGCAGGTACTTCTTACTCTGCTGCGCACGCACATCGGGAACGATGACCGCGTTTTTCCCACGTCGCGCCACCCCGACGAATAAAGATCGTACGTATCGGTAGAAACACCGATGCTGTAGTCAAACTACATTCGTACGATTAGTCGCTGCAGAGAATCGCCACATCCGATTCGGTAGTGTCGGGCGGTCCGCGTCGCCGTCCGCATGGTTCGATCGGGCCCAACCGGCCGTAACGATTCCCCGCCTGACCTGGCATGCCGACGCGCAACCACCCTGCATCGCCAGCCGAATGCGTTCGATGCGAATCCATCGGACCTGCGCAGCTCCAGACATCATTCGAACAACCGGCAATACGATCATGGAGAACAACATGCGGGACACACTCTGGCCGGCCGCCGTGCTGGCAGCGACCCTCTGCACCAGCGTCTACGCGGGCAACACCGATTTCAATTCACAGGGCGACGCCGCCGACGCATTCGCGTCGTCCGCCGCGCAGCGGCGCGCCGACCTGCTCGTGCGCAAGATGACGCTCGACGAGAAACTTCAGTTCATCCATTCGCAATACGAAATGTCTCAAGTGCCGGGCGGCGGTGCCGGCTATATCCAGGGCGTGCCGCGGCTCGGCATTCCCGACCTGAACATGGCCGACTCGTCGACCGGCTCCGGCAGCACGTCGCTCGCCAGCACGACCTTCCCCGCGACGATCGCGGTGGCCGCGAGCTGGGATCGCCGGCTGTCGTACGACTACGGCAAGCAGATCGCGATCCAGTTGCGCGCACAAGGGTTCGGCATGGGCCTGGGCGGAGGCACCAACCTCGCGCGCGAACCGCGCGGCGGCAGGCTGTTCGAGTATCTCGGCGAGGATCCGCTGCTTGCCGGCGATCTGCTCGCCGAACGCACGCTCGGCACGCAGCGGCAGAAGGTCATCGCGACCATCAAGCACTACGCGGGCAACGAGCAGGAACATGGCCGGATGGGCGGCAACAGCCAGATCGACGAACGCACGCTGCGCGAGCTCTACCTGCTGCCGTTCGAGATCGCCGCGAAGCGCGGGCAACCCGGCAGCGTGATGTGTAGCTACAACCGCCTGAACGGCGCGTATGCATGCGAGAACAATCACCTGCTCAACGACGTGCTGAAGAACGAATGGGGCTTCCAGGGCCAGGTGCAGTCCGACTGGGGTGCGACGCACAGCACCGCGGCCGCGATCAACGCGGGACTCGACGAGGAAGAGGACGTCGGCTCGACCGTCTACCTGACGCCTGCCGCCGTCAAGCAGGCGATCGCGAACGGCTCGGTGTCGACCGCGCGCCTCGACGACATGGTGCGCCGCAAGCTGGCCGTAATGATCCGCGTCGGCGTGATGGACGATCCGGCCAAGGGCGGCGGCACCATCGATTTCACCGCCGCGAACCGGTTCGCGCAGGGTGTCGCCGAGCAGTCGATCGTACTGCTGAAGAACGACGGCAACCAGTTGCCGCTCGCGGCTTCCGCGCTGTCGCGCATCGCGGTGATCGGCGGTCATGCCGACGCCGCCGTGCTGTCCGGCGGCGGCTCGGGCAATACGCGCGATCCGGTCACCGGCTCGTTCGCGGGCTGCGGCGGCCTCACGTTCGGGTCGTCGACGGGCTGCAGCTGGTGGCGCAATCCGTGGCTCAAGGTCGACGTGCCGATCGTCGCTGCGATCCGCGCGCTCGCGCCGGCTGCACAAGTCACGTTCGCCGGCAACAGCGATCAGCAGTCGCCGTTTCGCGCGTACACGCAGCAGGAGATCGACCAGGCTGCGGCGCTTGCAGGCCGCTCGGACGTCGCGATCGTCGTGGTCGCGCAGCCGGCCGGCGAGGATTTCGGCGATCTCCAGAGCCTGAGCCTCGCGAATCCGTCGAATCAGGATGCGCTCGTCGAAGCCGTGGCGCGTGCGAACCCGCACACGATCGTCGTCGTCGAGAGCGGCAATCCCGTGCTGATGCCGTGGAAGGACAACGTATCGGCGATCGTCGACGCGTGGTATCCGGGCGAAGCCGGCGGCAAGGCAATCGCGAACGTGCTGTTCGGCGCGGTCAATCCGTCCGGCAAACTGCCCGTCACGTTCCCGGCGCGCGACCAGGATACGCCGACGTGGGGGCAAAACGGCACGTTCGAGAACGATCCCGTCTACACGGAGAAGCTCGACATGGGGTACCGCTGGTACGACGCGCGCAACATCAAGCCAATGTTCGAATTCGGCTACGGGCTGTCGTACACGCATTTCGCGTATTCGGGACTGTCGGTGTCGCGGCAACGGGACGGCTCGCTGAGCGTCGCGTTTACCGTGCGCAATGACGGCCGTGTCGCGGGCGCGGAAACGCCGCAGGTCTATCTCGGCGTGCCGTACAAGGACGAACCGCCAAAGCGGCTGGTCGGCTGGGACAAGATCCGGCTGAATCCGGGCGAGGCGCGGCACGTGCACGTGACCGTTTCGCCGCGGATGCAGAGCGTGTGGGACACGTCGCGCAACGGCTGGAAGATCGTGCCGGGCGGGACGGTGTATGTCGGCGCGTCGTCGCGCGATATCCGGCTGCAGGGTAGCTGAACAAGCGGTGACGGGATACCGGGCGTCGGGCGAGACATCGCTCGGCGCCCGGCCCGGCGGGACTGCGATTTCCGTGACGAATGATGCCCCGGCGGACGACGCAACGTTCGCCGGTTGTTTCCGGATAGCGAACGCAATGTTCGCGCATCGCATCGAGCCGACTCACTATAATTTCGTCGATCGATGCCGACGGTGTCGCTTCATCGAAAAGCGATTTCGCCTTTTGATCAGGAATGCGATTCGTCATCGGCGATGTCGCACCGCATCGATACGACGAATCTGCGCAGATACCGAGTCACGGCATCCTGAGTCCGCCGCGAATTGTCCGGACGTCCCTCTCCCAATCCCCGTCGCCAGTTCACCCCGGCACAACGCGATCGAACGCTTCGAGCGCCCCCGAACCTCCATTCGCTACGGAAAGCCGGGGGTCTGATAGCGGCCGGAACGCCGACATCGCTGCCCGACGATCCACTCGTTGCCGCGGCGACGGCGTGCACACGCAAGCCATTCGTCGCGCGCGTTTTCACGCCCGGTGCCCCCCGGCGACCCAACGGCGTCGAGTACCTGGGCGCACGTCCCTGTAAAATTCCACTGCGACCCGCTGGTCGCGTCATTCAGGCGCCGCGACGGACGCAATCCCGGCACGCTCGCCGCCCATCGACAGCTCGTGGCACAGGAGCTTCTATCTCCTTGATTTTTATACATTTACCGTTTCCCGGAACATGACTTACTCGCTCGCCACCACGTACATCCGGGAACTCGAAATCCGCAAGAGCCGCTTCATCGCGCACGCGATTCCCGTCGAGGACCGCGACGCCGCGATGCACGCGCTGCAACGCCTGCGCGACGAGCATCCGACAGCCACCCACGTGTGCTGGGCGCTGCTCGCGGGCGGTCAGTCGGGCATGTCGGACGACGGCGAACCGTCGGGCACCGCCGGCCGGCCGATCCTCGAAGTGCTGCGCCATCACGATCTGGACGGCGTACTCGGCGCGGTCGTCCGCTACTACGGCGGCGTGAAGCTCGGCGCCGGCGGCCTGGTGCGCGCTTATACCGACGCGATCGCGTCGGCGCTGCTCGATGCCGAGCGCGTCGAGCGCATTCGCTACACGCGATTCGCGATCGAAATCGGCTACCCCGACGAAGCGCGGGTGCGCCGCTGGATGGAACAGGCGGGTTACGAACTGGTGGACAGCGCTTACGGGATGACGGTGAAGCTGGTGATCAAGCTGCCCGAAACGGCCGAGGCAGCCGCGAAAGCCGAGCTGTTCGACCTAACACAGGGGCGCTCGGGCTTCCCCGATCTGTAGTCGGGCGCGCCGCGTTGCACGGCGCGCATCTCCGGCCGGCCCTGCCGGCCTCATCCGCTCAATAAACGTCCGGCACGATCATGTCGTCCGGCACCGGACGACGGATGTAGTCCTCGTGGTGCTCGCGCTGCGGCAAGTCGATGGTCGAACGCGGCACGTCGTGATACGGCACCTGGTCCAGCAGATGGCGAATGCAGTTCAGCCGCGCGCGCTTCTTGTCGACGGCCTGCACGACCCACCACGGCGCATCGGCGATATGCGTGCGCTGCAGCATTTCTTCCTTCGCAGCCGTATAGGCCTCCCAGCGGCGGCGGCTCTCGAGGTCCATCGGGCTCAGTTTCCACTGCTTCAGCGGATCCTCGATCCGGCTCTGGAAGCGCCGTTCCTGCTCGTGATCGGTGATCGAGAACCAGTACTTGACGATCTGGATCCCGCTGCGCACGAGCATCTTTTCGAACTCGGGAACCGAGCGGAAAAACTCCTCGTACTCGTCGTCGGTGCAGAAATTCATCACACGCTCGACGCCCGCGCGGTTGTACCAGCTGCGGTCGAACAGCACGATCTCGCCGCCGGCCGGCAGATGCGCGACGTAGCGCTGGAAATACCACTGCGTGCGCTCGCGGTTGTTCGGCGCGGGCAGCGCCGCCACCCGGCACACGCGCGGGTTCAGCCGCTGCGTGATGCGCTTGATCGCGCCGCCCTTGCCCGCCGCGTCGCGCCCCTCGAAAATGACGACGAGCCGGTGCCCCGTGGCCACGACCCAGTCCTGCAGCTTCACGAGTTCGCCCTGCAGCCGGAACAGCTCGCGGAAATACTGTTTGCGCGCGGCGCGCCGCTCCTGCGAAAACAGCAGGTCGTCGCCGTCGTCGAAGCGGCGATCGTCGAGTTCCATCTCGAGCTCTTCGTCGTACGCGTCAACGAGATCCTCCTCGAAACGGCGCTGTCGCGCTTCGAGCGATGCCATATCGGTAAGGTTGTCGATCTCGGTGCGGGTAGTGTTGTCGCCCATGGGGCCTCCTTCCTTCAGTTGACGCAGCCAAACTACGCCATTATCCCAGCGTCGCGCGTCAAATTGATGAAACGGCCTGCGCGAACCCCGCCGGGAGCGCAACCGGCGCTGGTCGCACGGCGGGAACGGTTGGCCGGACGGGCCGGACCACTCGGGCGCGATGCCCGCACGGTCGAAACATCGTCCCGGCCCGCCGCCGCGGATCCACGATCGCCCGGCGGCTAGCGACATATGCCCGGCGGCGAACCGAACCCGGGCCTTGAAGCGGGTCCGCGGCGTTCGGAAGCCGCCCCGCCCGTCCAGCGGGTTCAGGTCCTCGGCCGGGAATGCGACGGCCGGGACCGGCAGCCTCTTGCCGCGATACGTACCGGACCTCCAGACCGGCTGGCTGGCTCGAATACGGCGCGTTGATGGCCGCGCATCCGCACGCTGACTACAGCACGATGTCCGACATGCCGAATCAGTTGCGCAACGCCTCGAGCATCGCGAAAAATCTGTCCGTCGCGCCATGTCGATGCGCGCAAACTTCGTTTGAAA
The DNA here is from genome assembly GCF_021483755.1 of Burkholderia sp. WTPI3. Taxonomy (NCBI): domain Bacteria; kingdom Pseudomonadati; phylum Pseudomonadota; class Betaproteobacteria; order Burkholderiales; family Burkholderiaceae; genus Burkholderia; species Burkholderia sp. WTPI3. The sequence goes on from NZ_JAGIXF010000004.1 coordinate 49,235, forward strand.
ACCCTGCCCATCCAGCCCGACGAGAAGCCGCTGAGCGAGACAGAAAATTTTCGGCGAATACAACTCACCGGCCGACTGCAATCGAGTGTCACAGGCCACTCGAAAACACCCCGACTTCTAGTTGCGCACACAACCTTCTCCCGAAATGCCGTTTGCGCGCCGTGCGCTTCGCCGCTTCGAAGCAACGCACATGTCACGGCATCACACCCTGCAAACTCACCCCGCCCCTGCGCCATCGCACCGCGCAATTCGCAGACCCGGCCGCACACTGCCCGCCCTCACGGCCTTCACGCCGTGCAGGGGTATACGTGGTGTTGCATCCAGAAAGAACTTTGCATAGAGTGCATCCCATCGATTCCGGCGGACAAAGACGTCCCACGATCGTGCGCAGCCCGGGTCCGTTAGCCCGTGCCGTGCCGGCCGCCCCGCAAGCGGCCACCCTATCCGCATTCCCGTTATCCGACAGCGTTGTCGGGTGAACGGACCGGCAAAGAAGCCCTTGCCTCGCTCGTCGAGGCAAGGGCTTTTTTTTGTCCTTCGAAAACGTACTTCCTCATCCGAATCAGGAGCACACCATGCGTCATGGCGATATTTCCAGCAGCAACGACTCCGTCGGCGTCGCCGTCGTCCAGTACAAGATGCCGCGCCTGCACACGCGCGCCGAGGTCATCGCAAACGCACGCGAGATTGCCGAGCGCGTGGTCGGCATCAAGCGCGGCCTGCCCGGCATGGACCTCATCGTGTTCCCCGAGTATTCGACGCACGGGATCATGTACGACGCGAAGGAGATGTACGACACGGCATCGACCGTACCTGGCGAGGAAACCGACATCTTCGCGGCCGCGTGCCGCAAGGCGAACGTGTGGGGCGTGTTCTCGCTGACCGGCGAGCGTCACGAGGAGCATCCGGACAAGGCGCCGTACAACACGCTCGTGCTGATCAACAACCAGGGCGAAATCGTGCAGAAGTACCGCAAGATCATGCCGTGGGTACCGGTCGAAGGCTGGTATCCGGGCAACTGCACGTACGTCGCCGATGGCCCGAAGGGACTCAAGATCAGCCTGATCATCTGCGACGACGGCAACTACCCGGAAATCTGGCGCGACTGCGTGATGCGCGGCGCCGAGCTGGTCGTGCGCTGCCAGGGCTACATGTACCCGGCGAAGGATCAACAGGTGCTGGTGTCGAAAGCGATGGCGTTCATGAACAACTGCTACGTCGCGGTCGCGAATGCGTCAGGCTTCGACGGCGTGTACTCGTATTTCGGCCACTCGGCGATCGTCGGCTTCGACGGCCGCACGCTCGGCGAATGCGGCGAAGAGGAAAACGGCGTGCAGTACGCGGAGCTGTCGGTGAGCCTGATCCGCGACGCGCGCCGCAACATGCAGTCGCAGAACCACCTGTACAAGTTGCTGCATCGCGGCTACACCGGCAAGATCGGTTCCGGCGAATCGCCGAACGGCGTCGCGCAATGCCCGTTCGAGTTCTACGCGAACTGGGTGAACGACCCGGACGGCACGCGCCAGGCTGTCGAGCGCCTCACGCGCGCGACGCCCGGCACGCCGGAATGCCCGATCGAGGGCATCCCGGCCGAAGCGCCTGCGCACCGCTGAGCACGCAGCCTCTGCCCGGCCGTTCGCGTCATGCGCGCGAACGGCTCCGCCTCTTTCTGGAGCCCTCATCATGCTCGGTGTCGCTCTCTTCTTCATCGGCGCGGTGCTGGTCGTCAACGGCGTCGCGCTCACCGGCCGCATCGAACCGCGCGATGCGGCCGGCCTGAACCTGCTCGTCGGGCTGCTCGCGCTGCTGATCAACCTCGCCGGCCTCGTGCAGGCATCCGCGCCGCCGCAGTATTTCTCGAGCGCGGGCGGCCTGCTGTTCGCGTTCACGTACCTGTATCTCGCCGCCGTCCAGTGGCGCGGGCTGCAAGGCGCGGGCCTCGGCTGGTATTGCCTGTTCGTCGCGATCAGCGCGCTCGTCTATGCGGGCACGTCGCACGACCTGCGTTTCGGCGCGATGTGGCTGCTGTGGTCGAGCCTGTGGTTCCTGTTCTTCGTCGCGCTGGGGCTTAAGCGCCGCGTGCGTTTCCTGCCCGGCTACACGATCGCGATCGGCGTCGGCACTTGCTGGCTGCCCGGGATGCTGATGATGACGGGGAGGTGGTGATGAGCGCACGCGATACGCCGCTCGCCGCCGATCCGCTCGCCGGCCACCGCATCGCCGATGCACCGTTCTACCAGCCGGCCGGCGCCGAACCCGACTGGTTCGAGACGGCCTGCCGCCATCATCTGCCGGTGCTGCTGAAAGGGCCGACCGGCTGCGGCAAGACCCGCTTCGTCGAATACATGGCGTGGCGCATGGGCCTGCCGCTGATCCAGGTCGCGTGCAACGACGACACGTCGGCGGCCGACCTGACCGGCCGGCACCTGCTCGACGCCGACGGCACCTACTGGGCCGACGGGCCGCTCACGCTCGCGGCGCGCCACGGCGCGATCTGCTATCTCGACGAGATCGTCGAGGCACGCCCGGACGCGACCGTCGTGATCCATCCGCTCACCGACTCGCGGCGCGTGCTGCCGCTCGACCGGCTCGGTGAGGTCGTGCACGCACATCCGGATTTCCATCTGGTGATCTCGTACAACCCGGGCTATCACGGCGACCACCGGCGGCTGAAACCGTCGACACGCCAGCGCTTCGTCGCGATCGACTTCGGCTATCCGGACGCCGAACATGAAGCCGATGTCGTCGTGCGCGAAAGCGGCGCCGACCGGGACACCGCGCGTCGGCTCGTCGATCTCGCGCAGCGCACCCGTGCGCTCGCCGGCGACGGACTCGACGAAGGCGCATCGACGCGGTTGCTCGTGCATGCGGCCCGGTTGATCGTCGCGGGGCTTGCGCCGCTCGATGCGTGCCGGATCGCGATCAGCGATGCGGCAACCGACGACGCCGACACGCGCGCCGCGTTGCAGACGATGGCCGCCGCGCACTTCGCGACATGAGCGCCGACATGAACGCGCTGCAGCTCGCCCGCTTCCTGCACGGAATGACCGCGCGCGAAACCGGCGTGCAGCTCGACGATGCCGCGCCGCGCGCGACGCTCGGCCAGGCGACGCTGCGCGTGCCGCGCGCGTTGCCGCCCGATGCGCGGATTGCCGCCGCGGCACACGCCCTTGCGCACTGGCGGCACTCGCCGTCCGGCGAACCGGTCGGCACGCTCACGCCGATCGGCATCGCGATCGCCGGCCTGATCGAGGATGCACGCGTCGAAACGCTGCTCGCCCGCGAATGGCCGGGGCTCGCGACCTTCTGGGCGCCGGCGTTCGCGCCGATCGACCGCGAAGGGCTCACGTTCAGCCGCCTGTGCGCGCGACTCGCGAAGGCGCTGTACGATCGTTCGTATCGCGACGGCAATCCGTGGGTCGACACCGGCGTGCAACTGTTCGACGCGCTGCGAGACCGGCTCGACGACTACCGCGCATGTCGCACGATCGCGTCGCGGCTCGCGAACGATCTCGGTCAGATGCGCGTGCGCTTCGAACCGGACGACGGCACATGGCTGCGCTATCGCGACGACAACGCGTGGCTGTGGACGCAGCCGGCCGCCGCATCCGAGCGTGCGGGCAGCGAAGGCGTCGACACGTCGGCCGCCACCGGCGGCCGCGACGACGCGCCGGACGACACACCGGCGCCGCACGCCGGTGCACCGCGCTATCCCGAGTGGAATTGCCACGCACGGCGCGAACGGCGCGACTGGGTAACGATCGTCGAACGCGCGCCGCCCACGTCCGCGCCATCGCCGTCGCTCGCCGCGCGGGTGGACGCGGACCGGCGCGCCGTCCGGCACATGCACCCGGCACGCGCGACGGAATTGCTGCGACGCGTCGGTCGCCAACTCGACGGCGACGCGCTCGACGTCGATGCGGCGATCGCCGCACGCATCGCACGACACGCCGGCCACGCGCCGGATCCGCGCGTATTCCGTCGCCGCGTCCCGCACGACGCGTGCGGGCCCGTCCTGATCCTGCTCGACCTGTCCGCGTCGACGGCCGCGCACGTAGCCGCGCTCGAGAAGCGCGCGGCGTTCGTGCTCGGCGACCTGTTCGATCGGCAGCGGCGGCGCTGGGCCGTGCACGGCTACACGTCGGACGGCCGGCACCGCGTGTACTACGCGCGCTTCAAGGATTTCGACGACGCGTTCGACGCATCGCGCCGCACGGCGCTGCTCGCGGCCGACGCCGGAATGAGCACGCGCACCGGCGCCGCGCTGCGCCACGCGCTTGCGCTGCTGCGTCGCGAGACCGGGTCCGCGCGCGCTGCCGTGCTGATGATCGGCGACGGCGAAGCGGCCGACATCGACGTGTTCGACCCGCGCTATCTCGTCGAGGATGCACGCCATGCCGCGCGCCACGGGCGGCAGCATGGCGTCGCGATCGCGGGTTTGTCGTTCGGCGCGCCGCCCGGCTTGTCTACAATACTTGGCGTCGGCCCGAACTGCGTTCACGCGGCGAACGGCGACGCCCTGCCCGCCGTCGTCGCACGGGCGGCCGGGCAGCTGACCGCCTGACGGCCCCACCCGGAAGAGACAGGAAAGACCGAATGAACAGTGTGAAGGTTGGCGTTTTGTTCTCGCAGAGCGGATGCACGTCGCACCTCGGCCAGAGCCAGTTGCGCGGCACGCTGCAGGCGATCGCCGAGATCAACGAAGCCGGCGGCGCGAACGGCTGCGAGATCGTGCCGATCGTGCGCGACGCGTGCTCGGATCCGGCCGTCTACGCGCGTCTTGCCGAAGACCTGATCGCCACCGAGCGTGTGAACGTGCTGTTCGGCGCATACATGTCGAGCAGCCGCAAGGCGCTGATTCCGATTGTCGAGAAGTGGGACAAGCTGCTGTTCTATCCAACGCTGTACGAAGGCTTCGAATTCTCGCCGAACGTGATCTACACGGGCGCCGCGCCGAATCAGAACAGCGTGCAGCTCGCCGCGTTCATGACCGCGCAGTTCGGCGCGCGCGTGTACCTCGTCGGGTCCGACTACATCTACCCGTACGAGTCGAACCGCATCATGATCGACCTCGTCACGCAGCATCCGGATGGCCAGATCCTCGGCGAGGTCTACATGCCGCTCGTCGCGTCCGAGCAGGATTTCGCGGCGGTGGTCGCGGACATCCGCGCGAAGGCGCCCGACTTCGTGTTCAGCACGCTGGTTGGCGACAGCACGGCCGCGTTCTACCGCGCGTATGCGCAAGCCGGGCTCGACGCGCGCAAGATGCCGATCGCGAGCCTGACGACGTCCGAGATAGAACTCGGCCAGATGGGCGCGGCCGCGGCCGGCCACTACACGTCGTCGCCCTATTTCCAGACCATCGACTCGGACGTAAACCGGCGCTGCATCGCGCAATTGAAGGCGCGCTTCGGCGACGACGCCAACGCGTCCGCCCCATGGGAAGCCGCGTATTTCCAGGTGCACCTGTTCGCGAACGCGCTCGCTCGCGCCGGCACCGACCAGCGCGAGCGGCTCGTCGAGCATCTCGCCGAATCGGAATTCGACGCGCCGCAGGGCCGCGTGAAGATCGACCGGCTCACGCAGCACACGTGCCTGTATCCGCGCATCGGCTGCGCGACGGCGGACGGCAATTTCACGATCGTGCGCGAAGCGACGCGGCGCGTGCATCCCGATCCGTATCTCGTCACGCATTCGCTCGGCGACCGCGTGCACACGCCCGACGAACTGAAGGCATAGCCGACGATGCGCGCCCGCACCCCGATCCGCTCGACGCCGCGCCTGCTCGCCGAACTCCGTTCGCTTCGCGTGATGGTGTACTACCCGGACGACGACAACGGCCTGCTGATCGTCGAGCAGTTGTCGCGTATCGGCTGCCCGAGCGAGCAGCGCTGGCCGCCGCCCGCCGAGTTGCCGGAGAGCGTCGATCTCGTGATTCTCGCGGTGCGGCCCGATCTGCTGCACCTTTCGATCCCGTGGCTCGAGGACGATGCTCGGCCGCCGCTGATCGCCGTCACGACCTATGAAAGCCCGACCATCCTCGAACTGATGCTGCGCATCGACGCGCAAAGCGCGGTGACGACGCCCGTGCGCTCGTTCGGGCTGTTGAGCGCGATGGCGCTCGCGTGTCACCAGAGCCGCCGGCACGACGAATACCGGCGCCGCATCGCGCAGCTCGAACAGCGCGTGATATCCGCGCGCACGCTGCAGGAAGCGAAGACGCTGCTCATGCAGCACAACGGCATCGGCGAGGAAGAGGCGTATCAGCAGATCCGCTCGCAGGCGATGGAGCGGCGCATCTCGATCAACCAGATCGCCGAACAGATCGTGCATGCGCATGCGCTGCTGAAGCGGTAATGCATGCGCGCGCGCCGTGCGTCAGTCGGGCGGCGGCAGCACGACCGTATCCTCGGGGCCGAGCACGCGGCCGTCCTGCGCGCGCAGCTCCAGTTTCCTGACGGGCAAGCCGGTCTTGCGGTCGACGAGCAGCACGTGCGCTTCGTCGGGTTCGAAAAAGAAGTCCTCGCCCCACTGCCGCAGCGCGACGAGCAGCGGAAACAGGCCTCGCCCCTTTTCGGTCAGGACGTACTCGTGATGCGCACCGCCGTCCGCGGCCGGCACCATGTCCATGATTCCGTGCGCGACAAGGTTGCGCAAACGCGCGGCGAGGATGTTCTTCGCAAGGCCGAGATTTTTCTGGAACTCGCCGAAACGGCGCAGCCCGTCGAATGCGTCGCGCACGATCAGCAGCGACCACCAGTCGCCAATCGCGTCCAGCGGGCGCGCAACGCCGCAGAGGGAATCTTCGTGGGTGGTTCGTCGCGTCATCGATGAAAGCCGGCGGCGGCTGGCTCATTGCCATGGAAGGTTTCAATATAAAACCAACAACACCGGAAATCAATCGTCGAGGCGCTACTGTTCGCAAAGCACGAACGAAGCGGGATTCCCCGCCGGGATTGGAGTGCTGCCGATTGGCTGCCAATCCATTTTCGCTCTCGAAAGCGAGACTTTCCTCTCTTCATTGCCTGCCAGGCAGCACACGGCGGGGATATTCGGTCATCCACTTTCGATCCGCTCGGTTGCAAATTGGAACTTCCCGACCTACGCTCCTTATGGTTTCAATTTGAAACCATAATCCCCCATCTCCATGAAGGAGCGCCCGATGATGCCGCCCGATGCCACGTTCGACGGTACCTTTCCATTTGCCCCGCACTTCGACGACACATCCGGGTTCCGGATGCACTACGTGGATGAAGGGCCACGCGACGGCGAGACCGTCCTGTGCCTGCACGGCGAACCCACGTGGGGTTATCTGTTTCGTCATCTGATCGGCGCATTGCGCCCGGCCCATCGCGTCGTCGTGCCCGATCACATGGGATTCGGCAAAAGCGCAACACCGCAGGAACGCAACTACTGGTTGCAGGACCATATCGACAACCTCGAGCGTTTCGTCGTCGCGCTCGACCTCGATCGCGTGACGCTCGTGATGCACGACTTCGGCGGCCCGGTCGGCATGGGGCTCGCCGCACGTCATCCGGACCGTATCCGGCGTATCGTGTCGGCGAACGGACCTACGCCGTTCGGCCAGCCCGATCTCGTCGAGCGCCTGGGCGCGAATGGTCGCGATGCGCCGTGGTTCCAGTGGATCGTGCGCGCGGCGGCGGACGGCTCGCTGGAGACGGTGCTCGGGCAGCTCGGCTTCAACATCCTGAGCACGCTGAAGCTGAACGGTTTCGAGAATCACGCGATCGTCACCGATGCGTGGCTCGCCGCATACGGCGCGCCGTTCGCACGACCGGCCGATTGCCTGGGCGCGATCGGCTGGGCGCGGGGATTTGCTGCCGGCGCACACCGGTTCGAGGAACCCGATGCGGCGGCGCAACGCGCGATCCGCGCAAAACCCGCGCTCGCGATCTGGGGAGACGCCGATCGAACGCTCGGCGCCGAACATTTCCTGCCGCTGTTCACCGCGCTGTTTCCGTCGGCGCCCGTGGAGCGGCTGGCGGGTGTCGGGCACTACTGCTTCGAGGATGCACCCGATGCGGTTGCGGAACGAATCGCCCGCTTCATCCAGGCGACCGCCTGAACGCATCGCATCGGCTCGGGCAAACGACACGGTGCATTGCACGGCCGGGCGAACAACCGGCCGCGAACCGCATGCGCGGCCGCTTTCGCGAACGCGCATGCTTCACGCCGACGTCAGTGAATGATCCGCGTGACGCCACGCCCGCGCGGATCGGCCACCGCTTCAGGCGTCTTGCCGTCGATCTTGATCACCTGGATGTCGCCGCTGAAGTCCTGCCCCTTCAGCGTGTAGCCGCGCGCTTCGAGCTGCTTCGCGAGCTCACCCTCGATCGGGTGGTACGGCTCCCAGAAGATCGTGTTCGGCGGCAACAGCTGATGGTGGAAACGCATCGCGCCGACGGCCTCCTTCAACGGCATCTTGAAGTCGTAGATGTTGTTGATCACCTGGAAGATCGACGTGAAGATCCGCGAGCCGCCCGGCGTGCCGATCACGAGCGACACCTTGCCGTTCTTCGTCATGATCGTCGGCGACATCGACGACAGCGGCCGCTTCTTCGGTTCGATCGCGTTCGCATCGCTGCCGACCACGCCGAACATGTTCGCGACGCCCGGCTTCGCGGAGAAGTCGTCCATCTCGTCGTTCAGCACGATGCCCGTGCCGTCGGCGATCACGCCCGAGCCGAAATAGCCGTTGATCGTGTACGTGTTCGACACCGCGTTGCCCCACTTGTCGACGACCGAGAAGTGCGTCGTTTCGGCCTTCTCCGGCATCGTCGTGCCGAGGCCCGGCTGCACGCTCTTGGTGTCTGACGGCTCCTTCGGGTTGACCTCGGCCGCGCGCTTCGCGATGTACGCATCGTCGGTCAGCTGCGCGATCGGCACCTTGTAGAAGTCGGGGTCGCCCAGGTATTGCGCACGGTCGGCGAACACGCGCTTCTCGATTTCGGCGACCAGGTGGATGTATTGCGGCGAGTTGAGCGGCACGCCCTCGAAGTCCTTCTTCAGGTCGGCCTTCATCTTCAGCAACTGCACGAGGCCGATGCCGCCGGAGCTCGGAGGCGGCGCGGTGATCACGTCGTAGCCGTTCCATTTCGCCTGCACCGGCTCACGCCACACCGCGCGATACTGCGCGAGATCCTCGGTCGTGATCAGCCCGTTGCCGTCGCCCGTCTTCATCGACGCGGCGATCAGCTCGGCCGTCTTGCCCTTGTAGAAACCTTCGGCACCGTCGTTGGAGATCCGCGTGAGCACGTCGGCGAGATCGGGCTGCTTGAAGTTCACGCCGGCCTTCAGGCCGGAAAAATACTTGTCGAAATTGGTCTTGCCGCCGAACTCCTTCGACGCGTCGACGCCGCGCTGCGCCAGTTGCTCGTCGACGACGAAGCCGTCGCGCGCATAGTGGATCGCCGGCGCGAGCACCTGCTTCCACTTCAGCTTGCCGAAGCGCTTCTGCGCTTCCCACATGCCCGCGACCGTGCCGGGCACGCCGACCGCGCGCGGACCGTACAGGCTCATGCCCTTGATGACGTTGCCGTCCTTGTCGAGGTACATGTCCTTCGTCGCGGCGAGCGGTGCGCGTTCGCGGTAGTCGACGAAGTACGGCTTGCCGTCCTTGTAGATCGTCATGAAGCCGCCGCCGCCGATGTTGCCGGCTTCCGGATACGTGACGGCGAGCGTGAACGCGATTGCGACGGCCGCGTCGATCGCGTTGCCGCCTTCCTTGAAGATCCGCTCCGCGGCATCCGCGCTGTACTTGTCGGCCACCGCGACCGCCGAGCTCGTCAGGACCGCAGGCTGCGGGCCCTTCGCATAGACGGGCGCGTTCGGCAGGAAGCCGACGCCGGCCACCGTCGCGAGCACGACGGCGGATGTTTTGAAGCGATTCAGCGTAGTCATTGCATGTCCCCCATATGGATCTCCTTCAGGCAGGAAAGGCACCTGATCCGCTTATGGCCGCTGGCGCGCCGACGGCCACGTGCGGTTTCGTAGTATAGGGGGACAAAAAGGGTCGAACACGCGGTGCGCGACGAAAGCCCGCAAATTGTGTGCGGCCCCACATGCCGACGGTAAAAACCGCCACACGCATCGGTCGAAATTTCATGCGTCAGGCGCGGTCGCGCAATGCACAAAAAACCGAAAGTTGCGTCGTGCACGCCGGGCGCGAACCGCACGTAAAAAAACCTGCGATCTCGCACCCGCGGCACACGCGTATCTGAGAAGATAGCGCCCCGATTTCGCGCCGCATCATTTGTTGCGTTCACGCGCCGCTTCACGTTTTCTCGTCTCGCTTCGTATGGCCTCACACAATGCACATCATGCGACCGGCATCGCAGCCGGCGTCGCCGCCGCCGTCCTCGTCGCACAAACGGGCGCAACGGGCCTCTGGCACACCGGCATGCTCGCCGCATTCGCGGCAGGCGTCGCGGGCGGCACCGCGCCCGACTGGCTCGAACTCGCATGGTGGTCGCGCAAGCGACGCTTGTGGATCACGCACCGCACCGCCACGCACTGGGGCATCGGCTGGATCGCGCTGCTCGCGCTCGGATGGCACGGGCTCACCCATCATCCGTATCCGCTGTGGGCCGCACCGCTGTTCGGCTTCGCATGCGGCGGCGTGATGCACCTGCTCGCCGACTGGCCGAATCCGCTCGGCGTACCGTGGATCTGGCGGCGTCATTCGCTCAACCTGTGGAACAGCGGCCATTGCGACCTGATCGTGGTGGCTGCCGCATGGGGCGGTACCCTGTGGCTCGCGCAATCGCTGTGCAAGCGCGCACCGCTGCTCGAATCCTGGCTCGGCTGGCTTCATCGCGTGTAGTCGTGCGGCGTCGCACAGCGAACCGCTCGCTCCGCGATGCGCGTCGCCGGCGCTGCATCCTCCCCCTCCGTCTGAACCGGCCACCCGCGATTCGCGGGCGCCGCGCCTGCGTACACCTGTTGAAACGCGGGCGCCGCGCCTCATCTTCCTCCGTGTCGACGACGCGCGCGCTCACGCCGCTCGCGAGGCCCGGCACGCACACGCGTCGTCTGGCACACTGACGATTCACGCGCGGCCGCCCGCGCGCTCGCACCCCCATTTCAACGCTCCGATGGACGTCACCGCCACCCGCCCCGCCGCCAGTGCGCTCGACGTGTTCCACCCGGCCGTCGCCGCGTGGTTCCGCCGCACGTTCGCCGCACCGACCGGTGCGCAGGCGCTCGCGTGGCCACACATCAAGGCCGGCCGCTCGACGCTCGTCGCCGCGCCGACCGGCTCCGGCAAGACGCTCACCGCCTTCCTGTGCGCGATCGACGATCTCGTGCGCGATGCGCTCGCGCACGACGGCGCGCTGCCCGACGCGACGCTCGTCGTGTACGTGTCGCCGCTGAAGGCGCTGTCGAACGACATCCACGTGAACCTCGACGCGCCGCTTGCCGGCATCGCCGAATCGCTCGCGCAACTCGGCCTGCCGGTGCCGGCGATCCGCACCGCCGTGCGCACCGGCGACACCACTCAAGCCGAACGTGCGGCGCTGCGCAAGCGCGCGCCGCACATTCTCGTGACGACGCCCGAGTCGCTGTACGTGCTGCTGTCGTCGACGTCGGGGCGGCAAATGCTGTCCGGCGTGCGCTCGGTCATCGTCGACGAAATCCACGCACTCGCATCGTCCAAGCGCGGCAGCCATCTCGCGCTGTCGCTCGAACGCCTCGACGCGCTCACGGGCAGCACGGTGCCACGCATCGGGCTGTCGGCAACGCAAAAACCGATCGACGCGGTCGCGCGCTTCCTCGTCGGCGGCCCGGTCGACTCGCCGCGCGACTGTACGATCGTCGACACCGGTCACACGCGCGAACGCGACCTCGCGCTCGAACTGCCGAACGTGCCGCTCGAACCGGTGATGGCAACCGACGTGTGGGAACAGGTGTACGACCGGATCGCCTCGCTTGCGGCCGCGCATCGCACGACGCTCGTGTTCGTGAACACGCGGCGCACGGCGGAGCGCATGGCACGTCATCTGGCCGACCGCCTCGGCAAGGACGCAATCGCCGCGCACCACGGCAGTCTCGCGAAAGAACACCGCTTCGAAGCGGAACAGCGGTTGAAGCGCGGCGAGCTGAAGCTGCTCGTCGCGACCGCGTCGCTCGAACTCGGCATCGACATCGGCGACGTCGATCTCGTCTGCCAGGTCGGTTCGCCGCGCGGCATCGCGCCGTTCCTGCAGCGCGTCGGCCGCTCCGGCCACCACGTCGGCGGCGTGCCGAAGGGGCGCCTGTTCCCGCTGTCGCGCGACGAGCTCGTCGAATGCGCGGCCCTGCTCGACTGCGTGCAACGGGGCGAACTCGATGCGTTGCGGATTCCCGAGGCGCCGCTCGACGTGCTCGCGCAGCAGATCGTCGCCGAAGTCGCGTGCGCGCAATGGCAGGAAGACGCGCTGTACGCGAGCTTCACGCGCGCGGCGCCGTACGCGCATCTGCCGCGCGAACGCTTCGACGACGTGATGAAGATGCTCGCCGAAGGCTTCACGAGCCGCCGCGGCGTGCGCGGCGCGTATCTGCATCGCGACGTGGTCGGCGGCACGGTGCGCGGGCGCCGCAACGCGATGATGACCGCGACGACGTCCGGCGGCACGATCCCCGACATGGCCGACTACGCGGTGCTGCTCGAACCGCAGGGCATCCAGGTTGGCACCGTCAACGAGGATTTCGCGATCGAGAGCCTGGCGGGCGACGTGTTCCAGCTCGGCAACCAGTCGTACCGGATCATTCGCGTCGAGACGGGCCGCGTGCGTGTCGAGGACGCGCAGGGCCAGTCGCCGAGCATCCCGTTCTGGCTCGGTGAGGCGCCCGGGCGCAGCGACGAGCTGTCGGCGGCCGTCGGCCGGTTACGCGCACGGCTCGACGGGCTGTTCGCCGAAGGCGACCGGCTGGCGCATGCCGATGTGCGCAAGCAAGCGGGCGGCGACGAAAATGGCAACGGCCATGCACCCGGAAAACCCGGAACCCGCCGCAACGAAAAAAAACGCGCGGATGCCGGCACGAGCACCGCCGCCTCGCAACGCGATGCCGACGTCCACGCCGCCGTAACCGGCACCGCCGAAAGCCGTCTCGCGCCGGCACTGCGCTGGCTCGCCGACGATCTGCACTTGTCGCCGGACGCGGCACGCCAGATCGCCGATTACCTGGCGCGCACGCGCGCGGCGCTCGGCGCGCTGCCGACGCAGGACACGCTCGTGATGGAGCGCTTCTTCGACGAATCGGGCGGCATGCAACTGGTGATCCATTCGCCGTTCGGCAGCCGCATCAACCGCGCGTGGGGGCTCGCGCTGCGCAAGCGCTTCTGCCGCAGTTTCAACTTCGAGCTGCAGGCGGCCGCGACCGACGACGCGATCATTCTGTCGCTGTCGCTCGCGCACAGCTTCTCGCTCGACGAAGTGTGGCGCTACCTGCGCTCGGCCAGCGCCGAGCATGTGCTGATCCAGGCGCTGCTCGACGCGCCGCTGTTCGGCGTGCGCTGGCGCTGGAACGCGACGACCGCGCTCGCGCTGCCGCGCTTCACCGGCGGCCGGCGCACCGCGCCGCAACTGCAGCGAATGAAGAGCGAGGATCTGCTCGCGACCGTGTTCCCGGATCAGGTCGCGTGCCTCGAGAACGTCGTCGGCGAGCGCGAGATACCGCACCACCCGCTCGTCGACCAGACGCTCGACGATTGCCTGCACGACGCGATGGATACCGACGGCTGGCTCGCGCTGCTGCGCCGGATCGAAAGCGGCGCGATCGAGCTGGTCGCGCGCGACCTGCCCGCGCCGTCGCCGCTCGCCGCGGAAATCCTGAACGCGAAGCCGTATGCGTTCCTCGACGACGCGCCGCTCGAAGAGCGCCGCACGCAGGCCGTGCAGTCACGCCGCTGGAGCGACCCGGAATCGGCCGACGATCTCGGCGCGCTCGACGCCGACGCGATCGACGCGGTGCGCGACGAAGCGTGGCCGCTCGTGCGCGACGCCGACGAGATGCACGACGCGCTGCTCACGCTCGCCTGCGTCGCCGATCGCGAAGCGCATGCGCACGCAGGCTGGCCCGAGCGCCTCGCGGAACTGGCCGGACGCCGCCGCGCAACGAAACTCGTCACGCCGGATGGCGCGGCGCTGTGGGTGCCGGTCGAACGGCTGGTCTGCCTGCGCGCGCTGCATCCCGACGCGCGCCCGGCGCCCGTGCTGAAAGTACCGGCCGCCTGTGCACAGCCGTGGGAAGCCGATGCCGCGCTCGTCGACGTGATCCGCGCGCGGCTGACCGGCTTCGGGCCGCTCACGCTCGATGCGATCGCGCAGCCGCTCGGCCTGCCGCCCTCCGCGATCGCAACCGCGCTCGCGGCGCTCGAACGCGAAGGCTACGTGATGCGCGGCCGCTTCACGCCGGGCGCAACAGTCGACGAATGGTGCGAACGCCACCTGCTCGCGCGCATTCATCGCTATACGGTGAAGCGGCTGCGTCGCGAGATCGAACCGGTCGAGCGCGCCGATTTCATGCGCTTCCTGTTGCACTGGCAGCATATGACGCCCGACACGCGCGGCTCGGGCCGCGACGCACTCGCCGCCGTCGTCGAACAGCTCGAAGGCTATGAAGCCGCGGCCGGCGCATGGGAAGACGCGCTGCTGCCCGCACGGCTGACCGACTACACGGCCGGCGGCCTCGACGAGCTGTGCCGCTCCGGCAAGCTCGTATGGACCCGCATCGGTGCGCCGGCCCGCGCAGCCGGCACGCCCGTGAAGACGACGCCGGTCGTGCTGCTGCCGCGCCGCCACCTCGGCGCATGGCAGGCACTGCGCGACCCCGCTGCGCAACCGGCGCTGTCCGCACGCGCGACACAGGTGCGCGATGCGCTCGCCGCGCACGGTGCGATGTTCTTCGATGCGCTGCTCGACGAGTTGCACATGCTGCCCGTCGAACTCGAACAGGCGCTCGGCGAACTCGTGTCGGCCGGCCTCGTGAACGCGGACAGCTTCGCGGGGCTGCGTGCGCTGCTGAGACCGGCCGTCAAGCGCAGCGCGACCCATGCGCCGCGCACGCGACGCGGCGGCGCACTGATCGGCGGCATGGACGACGCGGGCCGGTGGGCGCTCGTGCAACGCGTCGCGCCACCGGACGGGGCGCCCGCGCCGAAACGCGACACGGCCGCGACCGACCCCGATGCGCTCGAACACATCGTTTGGACGCTGCTGCGCCGCTATGGTGTCGTGTTCTGGCGGCTGCTCGAACGCGAAGCCGACTGGCTGCCGAGCTGGCGCGATCTCGTGCGCGTGCTGCAGCGTCTCGAAGCGCGCGGCGAGATTCGCGGCGGCCGCTTCGTTGCCGGGCTCGCGGGCGAGCAGTTCGCGCTGCCCGAAGCGATCCCGATCCTGCGCGAACTGCGCCGGCAACCAGGTGACGGCCAGTGCGTGTGCGTCACCGGCACCGATCCGCTGAACCTCGCCGGCACGCTGCTGCCCGGCGACAAGGTGCCGGCGCTCGCGGGCAATCGCGTGTTGTTCCGCGACGGCGTGCCCGTCGCATCGCTCGTGTCGGGCGCGTTCCACTACGCGCCCGACCTGACGCCCGCCGCGCGCGAGGATGCGCGCCTGCGGCTCGCGCGCCGCTACTGACAACGGCTGACAGGCGACACGTCGTGGACTACTGAACGCCGGGCTGCAGCGTCGTGCGCGTTCGGATAGCATCGAACGATTCGACGTACGGGCATCCATGCCCGACACACGCCTTCCGGAGACGTCCCTTCATGCCTTCGCATGCCGATTCGCCCGCCGCTCATCACGCGGGCTCGCTCACCATTTTCCAGGGCGCTGCGTTGTATATCGGCGCGGTGCTCGGCACCGGCGTCATTGCACTGCCCGCGCTCGCCGCCGAAGTGGCGGGCCCGGCTTCGCTGCTCGCGTGGGCCGCGCTCGTCGTGCTGTCGGGGCCGCTCGCGGCTACCTTCGCCGCACTCGGCGCGCGCTACCCCGACGCCGGCGGCGTATCGACCTATGCACGACGCGCATTCGGACCGAAGGCCGCGGCGATCGTCGGCTGGTGCTTCTATTTCGCGGTGCCGGCCGGCGCGCCGGCCGCCGCGATGTTCGGCGGCGCCTACGTCGCGGCCGTCACGGGAGGCGGCCATACGACGGTCATCGTCACGGCCGCCGCGCTGATCGCAACGGTTTCGGCCGCCAATGCGTTCGGCGTCACCGTATCGGGCCGCATGCAGCTCGTGTTGTCGGCGCTGCTCGTCACGCTGCTGCTCGCCGCCGTGCTGGCGTCCGCGCCACATGCGCGTGCGGCGAACCTGCATCCGTTCGCGCCGCACGGCTGGCTCGCGGTCGGCCAGGCCGCCGCGTTGCTCGTGTGGAGCTTCGCGGGCTGGGAAGCGATCACGCACCTCGCCGCGGAGTTTCGCCGGCCCGCGCACGACATGCCGCGCTCGGCCGGCATCGCGGTCGTGGTCGTCGGCCTGCTGTATCTGTCGGTCGCCGCCGCGAGTGTCGCGGTGCTCGGGCCATCGGCCGGCGCATCGGGTGCGCCGCTCGCGGAACTGATCGCGCGCGGCATCGGCGGTCACGCGCAGGTGCTGGCGGCCGCGGCCGCGCTGCTGCTCACGCTCGGCACGATGAATGCGTATTTCGCGGGCGCGGCCAAGCTCGGTGCGGCGCTCGGCCGCGACGGCGCGCTGCCCGGGTGGCTCGCGCAAGGCAGCCAGATCGGCGGCGTGCCGCGTCGCAGCCTCGGCGTGATCGCGCTGCTCGCGGCCGTCGCACTGGCCGCGACGACGATCTCGGACGTCGGGCCGAAACCGCTCGTGCTGGTCACGTCCGGTTGCTTCGTAATGGTGTACGGGCTCGGTGCGGCCGCCGCGCTGAAGTTGTTGCCGCGCGGCAGCATTGCATATCGCTGCGCGTGGGTTTCGCTGGTCGCCGTGGCCGGGCTGTTCCTGACGACGGGGTGGTATTTGCTGTGCCCGCTGCTGCTCGCTGGCGGTGCGCTGCTTTATCTGCGGATGGCCGGCCGGCGCAATTGACGGCGCTGGTGCACCGGTGCGCCGGCGATCGTGCGTGCGATCGCTGCGACGCGCCGCTCTAGCGCTCGCGCGTTCATCGCCCGCCGGCTGCGCAGCGGTTCGTCGTGCGCGTGACGTGCGTCACGCCGGCACCAGCTCGAAGCTGAGCCGCTTGCCGAGTGCGGTGGCCGCGCTCGCGAGCGTCGCGAGCGTCAGACTCGTATCGGTTTCGTCGAGCAGCCGGTTAAGCGCGGCGCGGCTGGTTTTCATCCGCGCGGCCATCGCCGTTTTCGTGATGTGCTGCGCCTTCATTTCCTGCGCGATCTGCCATGCGATCACGCGCTTGATCGCGGTGGCGGTGGCGGCTTCGAGATGGCCGTCCTCGTCGAGGAAGGTATCGAAATCGCTGCCGATATGCGGATTGTTCGTGGTCGTCATAAGGTACTCCAATGCATCGCGTTGCCGGCCGGCGCTGGCGACGGTACGCGCCGGCACAAGCCGTGAATTCAGATGGCGCGCGTCAGCGCTTTCAGCCGTGCGACGGTCACGTCGAGATCGTCGCATGGTGTCGCCTGCGACTGCTTGAAGAACGCGTGCAGCAGGACCATCGTGTCGCCGACGACCGTGAACAGCACGCGCGCGCTTCGTCGCGGCAACATCACGCGGATCTCACACAGATCCTTCGACATCTTCCGCACCAGCGGCATGCCGAGCGGCCAGCCCAGTTGAACGGTCTTGATCTCTTCGCCGATCAACCTTCGCTCGATGTGCCCGAGCCGCTTGAGCCATTCACGCACCGGCTCGTTGCCGCTCGCCGTGCGAAAGAAGCGCACGCCGAGCGTGACCTGAATCTGCTGTCTCGTCATCGTCTTGCCAGAAAGCGTACCAAACAAGATACGATATGCCAAGCACGACGCAGCTCGCTACTGACCGAATGGCCAGTGAAAGGCAATGAGGGGAATGCTGCAGGCCGACGCGTGGCGGGTCGGCCTAGCGCCAGGCGTCACCGCGTATCACCGCGCGCGGCGAGCCGGCTTGCGCGCACCGCGCGCCGTGTGTGGGGTGCGCGCATCGCCGAACCGCGCCTGCGCGATTTCACGCACGGCGTCGATCAGCGTCCGTGCGACCGGCGACGGCTGCGCATCGGTGCGCAGCACGAGACCGACCGGTTCGTCGGTACCCGCGGCCGGCAACGCCAGACGCGCGAGCGCACCGGCCGTCAGGTCGTATTCCGCCGCATAGAGCGGCACGAACCAGACCGCATCGTTCTCGAGCGCGAGCGCCCGTGCGACCGACACCGACAGCACCTCGATGAACGAATCCAGCGGCGGCGCGCCGCATGCGCCCAGCAGTTGTTCCGCCGACTGCCGGATCAACGTACCGAACGGCGGCAGCACGACCGGATAGCGCGCGAGTTCGGCGGCCGGCGCGGCGCTGGCCAGCAGCGGATGTCCGGCGCGCACAACCGCGACGAGCGGCTCGTTGTACAGCTGCTCGAACGCGAGCCCGATCATCCGCTCGGGTTCCGACAAACGCCCGATCGCGCATTCGAGCGCGCCCGCCTTCAGGCGCTCCAGCAACTCGGCATTCGCGGCCGTCGCGATCCGCACGACGACGCGCGGCCAGCGTGCGGTCAGCGCCTTCATCAATGCGGGCGCAAGCGACGCGGCAACCGTCGGCAGCATGCCGATTTCCAGCGTCGCCGCGGCGGCCCCGCCCTCGCGCGACAGCAACCCGACGCCCTGCCGCAGCGCCAGCACGCACGCGTTCGCATGCGGCATGAACAGTTGCGCTTCGCGGGTCGGCTGCGCGCCGTGCCGCCCGCGCTCGAACAGCTTCACGCCGAGGATCGACTCGAGTTCGGCGATCGTCTTCGACACGGCCGGCTGCGTGATCGACAGGCTCTCGGCCGCCTTCTGCACGCCGCCCAGTTGCGCGACCGCGAGAAAGCACTGCAGATGCCGGAATTTGACGCGGCCGTCGGCGATACGGTTATTCATAACGCGCGGTTATGTGGATGTCGATGAAATGCCATTTTGCATAACTTTCCGGATAGTCCCAAGCATTCGGCGATACGTCACGCAGGACGCCGCAACGCGCGGAAGCCGGTCGGCTCCCAGACCCGCTTCGCGATCAGCAAGGCCGTCCCGTGCTTTTGTCCGAGCGGCGCGGATGACGACTCCGCGTGCAGCGCCGCCGCCTTGCTGCTCAACCGCCGCAGTTCCTGCTCCAGTTCCGCGGCAGCCGCTTCGGTCAGCATCCCCTGCGAGAACGTCATCGTCTCGCCCGGGCCGTCGAAGCGGCTGCCGAGGAAATCGTCGAGCACGTGCGCATGGAAGTACCGGCGAATCGGGCCGCCCGGCAGCCAGTCGAAATCGCGCGCGACGCGCACGCGAATCCGGTCGCCCGGCAGCAGCGCGATCACATTCATCCGGTCGAGCATCAGCAGGTATTTCACGCATTCGGCCTGCGTCACGCAATAGACCGACACGATGTCCTGTACCGTCCAGTAATTGATCGCGCAGACGGCGACGAGCAGCAGCTTCTCGTCCGACACGAGCAGCGCCTCCTGCTGCTCGGTCAGCACCCGCAGCCGCGGCGCGGACGCGGACGCCTCCTGCACGAGCTCGGCGAGCGTATAGCCGAGCAGTTGCGCGATCTCCGCGACGCGCTCCAGCGTGAAGCGGCCGCTCGCGAACAACCGCTTCACGCTCGTCTCGGACACGTTCAGCGCACGCGCAACGTCGCGATAGGTCATGCCCTGCGCCTTCAACTGGCGCTTCAGCGTTTCGATGAGTTGGGCAGTTTCGGTCATATCAGTATCGAAAAATGATGCTCAAGGTTGGATATTAGGCTACTCACGTATCCATAAAAGCATTTTTCGGTACTTGTCTGCATAATCCGCTCCGTCCTGTCACTCACCGACGGAGCCGCAATGAGCACCCGAACCGAAACCGCCGACTTCGACCCGCATCACACCGCCTCGCGCGATGCCCGCGACACCGATCGCATGCTGCCGCTCGCCACGGTACGCACGCTGGCCGCCGGCGCACACGTCGGCGATCTCGTGTTCATCCGCGTGGCTGGCTCGTCCCGGGATGCGACAGGCAGCGCAGGCGCATGGGCCAACCGGTTCGGGATCGTCGTCGATACGTCGGGCGACGAGCCGCTGATCGCCGAGCCCGCGTTTGCTCGGACGAAGCTCACGCTGCTGTCGCGCTTCGTCGCCCGCGCCGACGGCGCACGCATCGCACTGGCACGCCGGATCGCGGCACCGACCGTCGAAGCACAGCGCGACGTGCACACGACGGCCGAACAGCGAATCGACGCACTGCTTCGCAACCGCTTCACCCTGCTGTCGCAACGCCGGTTCTGCGCGAACTACGTAGCCGACGTGCTCGGCGCCGAACAGGCCGCGACGCCAGCCACGCTGCTGCGCAGCGGCACGCTGGCACTCGAATTCGACGGGATCGTGTTCGACCCCGGCTGCCGGTAACGGCGCAACGCGGGCACGCTCGGGGAGACCGGATAACAACAACAACGACATATCAAAAAAACAGTGACGGGCTGGCTGGAGGGCCGTGCACGGGGTCGTCACCGACGACGCGAAGCCCGATCGCTTTTCCGCCGGACAGACTTCCTGTCCGGCGGATTTTCATTGGCGCCGCCAAACATAACGAAAGGTTATGCGATTCGCGAAAAAAGGTCATTTTGCATAACTTTCCGGATTGGCTAAAGTTCTGCCATCCACTTCGCGAAATACCTATCAGGAGACGCCCGATGGATTCCCCCACGATCCTCACCCCGCGCGACTGGCCGTCGCATCCCGCGTATGTCCACCCCGAGTACCGTTCGTCGGTGAAGCGCGGCCCGACGCGCCCGATGATCCCGCTGAAGGAAAAGCTGCGCGACCAGTACGCACCCGTCTACGGTGCGGAAGATCTCGGCGCGCTCGACCACGACCTGACGAAGAACGCCGTGAAGAACGGCGAGCCGCTCGGCGAGCGCATCGTCGTCACGGGCCGCGTGCTCGACGAAGGCGGCAAGCCGGTACGCAACACGCTCGTCGAGGTGTGGCAGGCCAACGCAGCCGGCCGCTACGTGCACAAGGTCGACCAGCACGACGCCCCGCTCGACCCGAACTTCCTCGGCGCAGGCCGCTGCCTGACCGACGACGAAGGCCGCTACCGCTTCCTGACGATCAAGCCCGGCGCGTATCCGTGGGGTAACCATCCGAACGCGTGGCGCCCGAATCACATCCACTTCTCGCTGTTCGGCGACTACTTCGGCTCGCGCCTCGTCACGCAGATGTACTTCCCCGGCGACCCGCTGCTCGCGTACGACCCGATCTTCCAGGGCACGCCCGAGGCCGCGCGCGATCGCCTGATCTCGCGCTTCTCGATGGACATCACCGAAGAAGGCTATGCGCTCGGCTACGAATTCGACATCGTGCTGCGCGGCCGTGACGCCACCCCGATGGAGCGCTGAACCATGACGACGCTGAAGCAAACCCCTTCGCAGACAGTCGGCCCGTACTTCGCATACGGCCTGTGCCCGCAGCAATACGATTACGACCTGAAGAGCCTGTTCACGCCGACGATCGCCGCATCGCACGCCGAAGGCGAGCACGTGCTGCTGATCGGCCAGGTGTTCGACGGCGACGGCAACATCGTCGGCGACGCCGTACTCGAATTCACGCAGGTGGACAGCGCGGGCCGCTACCCGGCATCGCGCGACGACATCGCGAAGTCCGGCTTCTCGGGCTTCGCGCGAGTCGGCACGGGCACCGATCCGCAGCAACGCTTCGTCGTCGAGACGGTGAAGCCGGGCCGCATCGCCGCGGACGAAGCGCCGCACATCAACGTGACCGTGATGATGCGCGGGATCCTGACGCACGCGTTCACCCGCGTGTATTTCGACGACGAAGCCGCGGCGAACGCGGCCGATCCGGTGCTGAACGAGGTGCCGGCCGAGCGCCGCGCGACGCTCGTCGCCAAGCGCGATGCGCAGCCGGGCCGCCCTGTCGTGTACCGCTTCGACATCCGCATGCAGGGCCCCGAGGAAACGGTGTTCTTCGACGTGTAACGCACGAACCGGCACAGGCCGGCGCAAGCCGGCCTTGCATCGAACCGCCGCGTGGCGCGATACCGACTGGCATCGCATCACGCGGCGGTTTTTCGTTGTACGGCACCATCATTCGATGCTGCATCGCGACACACCCGTCCGCGACCGCCGAAGCCTTTCGCCGATGCCTTCCGACCCCGATCCGGAACAGCCGATTCAAACGCATGCTGCGACAGCACATCAATTGTGCGGCGCACACAATATCGTTTGTGCGTTACGCGGCGTATGCTTGGCTATCTGCAACGTATCAATGGAATTAAATCGAAACAGGCAACAATTCCCCGAGCAATGCGCGACACGCCGGCTGGCTGATCGCGCATTTTTTCTGACCGAGTGCCTTTAAGCGCGTCTGACCGGATCCGGCAGGCGCGTTTTTTTCGTGCGCGGAAAACCCGCACCGACGCCGCCGCTCCGACTACCGGCGAATCTCCAGATACCGGCTCGGCGTATCGCCCAGGATGCGCCGAAACGCGGACGTAAACGCGCTCGCGCTCGCATAGCCGAGATCGAATGCGACGCGCGTCACCGGCTGCCCGTCGCTCAGGCGGGCAATCGCGGCGAGCATGCACACCTGTTGACGCCACGCGGCGAAACTCACGCCGGTCTGCGCACGAAACAGCCGCGTGAAGGTGCGCCGGCTTACGCCCGCATCTGCCGCCACCTTGTCGAGATCGGCCGCGATCGACGGCGACGCGAACAGATGGCGGCAGACCTTCGCGAGACGCGTGTCGGCCGGCAGCGGCGCATGCAGCGACAGGCGCGGCATCGTCGCGATTTCCGCGACCAGCAGCGCCATCAGCTTGCCGGCCCTGCCGTCGACGTCGTACATCGCCGGCAGGTCGATCGCATCGTCGATCAGTTGCCGCAGCAGCGGCGACACGCCGTACACGCCGCACTGTTCCGGCAGCCCCACCGCCTGCGCGGCATCGCCCGACACGAACGTGTTCAGCATCGTGACCGGCCCCGTCATCGTCATCTCGTGCCGCACGCCGGCCGGCACCCAGCACGCGCGCTGCGGCGGCACCAGCCAGCGGCCGTGCGGCGTCGACACGCTGATCGTGCCGCGCGACGCAAACGCGAACTGTCCGCGCACGTGCGCGTGCTCGGGAAACGTCGTGCCTGCCGCGTAGTCGTTGGCGGTCACCACCACGCTACGGGGAATATGTTCGTAGGGATCCAGCAGCGTATTTCTCAAGGCCCGAATTCCATCATGAATGACCCGATATCGAAGGCGGGTCACCTTCGATCGATCTACGATCCGCTCCACGCTTGCGCGACCGGATAGGCCGCAAGACCCGACGGCCGAATCGGCCGGATAGCGACTTCATCGGAGCGGAAATGCCCAATACGTTTCATCGCGTGGGAGACGGCCCCCACCCTGTTCTCGTGCTGCACGGCTGGTTCGGCGACGCACGCGCATTCGAGCCCCTCGAAGCGTGGCTGTCACGCGAGCACTTCACCTATGTATTCATGGACTACCGCGGCTACGGCCGCATGCGCGACGCGCACGGCAGCTACACCATCGACGAAATCGCCGCCGACACCCTCGCACTCGCGAACACGCTCGGCTGGCCCACGTTCAGCCTCGTCGGCCACTCGATGGGCGGCATGGCGATCGAGAAAGTCGCCGCCATCGCGCCCGAGCGAGTGCGCGCGCTGGTGCCGGTCGCGCCGGTGCCATGCGGCGGCCTGCCGTTCGACGCCGCGCGGCGCGCGCTATTCGAACGCGCCGCCGACCATCTCGCCGATCGCCGGAGCATCATCGACCGCAGCACCGGCGGCCGGCTGCCGGCCGCGTGGGTCGAGTGGAAAGCCGCGTATTCGGCATCGTGTTCGTCGGCACACGCGTTCGCCGCGTACTTCCGCGCATGGGCCGACACGGATTTCAGCGACGAGATCGCGGGCCGCCATCCGGTGAAGGTGCTGATCGGCGAACACGATCCGGCGTTCGACGCGGCGCTGATGGCGCGCACTTATCTACAGCGCTATCCGCTCGCCACCGTCGACGTGCTCCGCAATGCCGGCCACTATCCGATGAACGAGACGCCGCTCGCGCTGGTCGCCGCGATGGAATCGTTCCTGCTCGCCACGGCAGCGAACCCCGTCGAGACTGCGAGCCGTATGTGATGCACCGCGCACGCGCGGCATCCGGTCGGCACGCATCAGCGCAGCATGAACGACATCGCCGACAGACTGTTCAGCGTGCGCACCACATGTTCGACCGAAGGCCCGTCGAAACGCAACGTTACCGCATCGGTCCGTTCGATCGACGGCAACACGCAGAACAGATCGGCGAGCGCGGCCGTCTGCACGCGCAGCGTGCATGCGGCCGGCGCGGGCCGATGCGCGCCGGCGCGCCAGCCGGCCGACAGCGCGTGCGCGACTGTTTCGTGCGCGGCGGCCGCGATGCGCGCGCAGGACGCGGCCGGCGTGAGCGTGTCGCCGCTCGATGCGCCGCCGGCCGTCTTGACGGTCTCGAAACGCGCGTCCGGAAACA
Organism: Burkholderia sp. WTPI3; assembly: GCF_021483755.1. NCBI lineage: Bacteria > Pseudomonadati > Pseudomonadota > Betaproteobacteria > Burkholderiales > Burkholderiaceae > Burkholderia > Burkholderia sp. WTPI3. The sequence goes on from NZ_JAGIXF010000004.1 coordinate 73,882, forward strand.
GCGGCTGCGTTTCCTCGGCGAATACGTCGTCGCCCGACGCCAGCGCGACGTGCGCGCCGTATTCGCGGGCCAGCGCGCCGTACAACCCGGCTTCGCCGAGCTCGACGCCGTTCAGCCACACCTGCGTGAACGCGAAACTGTTGATCGTATGCGCGAGCACGCCGCGCGTCTGCGATTTCGCGTGAAAGCCGATCATGAATACGAGGTCCGGCTGCTGTTCGAGGCCAGCCATCATCCCGAGCGGACGCGGCTTGCCGAGCACGACGCGCACACGGGCATCGAGCCCGTCGGGCAGCAGGTTGCGAAAGCCGCCGTGCGAGTCGTTGACCCACACGGCCTGCGCGCCGCCCGCGAACGCGCCCTCGATCGCCGCGTTCGCCTCGGCGGTCATCCAGCGGCGTGCGCGTTCGTATTCAGGATTGCCGGCACGCGTCTGCTCGGCGGCGAACACGCCGGCGACGCCTTCGATGTCGGTCGAGATCAGGATCCTCATGACTGGGTCGAACGTCCTTCGTTGCTTTCGTTGAACAGGCGGTCGAGATCGGGCACCGCGTCGCGCAGCGATTGCCGCACGTGAGCGTCGCGCCCGGCAACGGTCACGGCCTGCAGCAGCGCGTCGGCAATCGCGTGCTCGACGCTTTCGCCCGCGGCCATGAATAGCGGATCGAGCGCCGCGTCGGCCACGAGGGCGGGCAGCGCGACGGTCGATGCATCGTGTGCGACGGTGTACGCGGTCGAGAATGCGAGCGCGATGTCGCCGCTGCCGTGCCCGTAGACCGAACCGGTACGGGCCAGCCCCGCGCCCGCGCGGCGTGCGAGCCGCGACAACTGCCGCGCATCGAGCGGCGCATCGGTCGCGAGCAGCAGGATGATCGAGCCTTGCTCGGGCGGCGCCGCATGCGCGGCCGCCTCGGACCATCGTTGCGCGACGATGCGCCCGACCGGCACGCCGCCGAGCGTGAGCATCGGCAGCCGGCCGAAATTCGCGAGCACGAGCGCGCCGACCGTATACGGCCGGCCCGCCGCGACGGCCACGCGCGATGCCGAACCGATCCCGCCCTTCAGGTCGAAACACGACATCCCGCGCCCGGCGCCCACCGCGCCGCGTGCGAAGTCGCGCGCGGCCGTGCGGCACGCATCGTCGTAATGCGCGGCCGTCACCGCGAACGCCTGGATGTCGTTCAGATACCCGTCGTTGCACTCGAACACGAGCGGATTGACCGTCGACCAGTCGCGGCCGATCTGCGGATTCGCGGCGATGGCCGCGCGGATCTGTGCTTGCGCGATCGTGCCGACGCCGAACGTGTTGGTCAACGCGATCGGCGTGTCGAGCGTGCCGAGCTCGTCGACCTGCACGAGCCCGACGCTCTTGCCGAAGCCGTTGATCACGGCCGCGCCGGCCGGCACCTTGCTGCGGTACAGGTCGCCCGGATGCGGCTTCACGACGGTGACGCCTGTCTGCACGCCGCCCGCATCGAGCGTGGCATGGCCGACGGTCACGCCCGGCACGTCGGCGATCGTGCCGCGCGGCCCGGCCGGCAACGTCCGTGTCCACATCGAAACCGCCCCCATCAGCGCCGCTCCAGTTTCGGATCGAGCGCGTCGCGCAACCCGTCGCCGAGCAGGTTGAATGCGAGCACGGTCAGGAAGATTGCGAGGCTCGGGAAGATCGCGATGTGCGGCGCGGTCACCATGTCCGCGCGCGCCTCGTTGAGCATCGCGCCCCACTCCGGCATCGGCGGCTGCGCGCCGAGCCCGAGGAACGACAGGCTCGCGGCCGTGATGATCGACGTGCCGATCCGCATCGTGAAGTAGACGACGACCGACGACACCGTGCCTGGCAGGATGTGCCGCATGATGATCGTCCAGTCGGACGCGCCGATGCTGCGCGCGGCCTCTACATAGGTCATGTGCTTGAGCATCAGCGTGTTGCCGCGCACGAGCCGCGCGAACGCCGGGATGCTGAAGATCGCGACCGCGCAGATCACGTTGACCATGCCGTTGCCGAGGATCGCGACCACGCCGATCGCGAGCAGGATCCCCGGGAATGCGAACAGCACGTCGGCCACGCGCATCGTGATGCGGTCCCACCAGCCTTCGTAGTAACCGGCGAGCAGCCCGAAGAACGTGCCGATGATCGCGCCGAGCGCGACCGAAAAGAAACCGGCCGCGAGCGAGATGCGCGTGCCGGCGATGATCCGGCTGAAGATGTCGCGGCCGAGCGAGTCGACGCCGAACCAGTGCACGGCCGACGGCCCCGCGTTCAGCGCGTCGTAGTCGAAGTAGTTTTCCGGATCGAACGGCACGATGTGCGGGCCGACGAACGCCAGGACGACGAGCGCGAGCACGAAGCCGGCCGCGACCAGCGCGACGCTCTGCTTGCGGAACTTGCGCCAGAATTCGCGCCACGGCGTGCGGATCGCGGCCGATGCGGCCGGCGCCGCGGGCTGGACAGTCGCGTTCATGCGAGCCTCACTTGAACCGGATGGTCGGGTTGATGACCGCGTACAGCACGTCGACGGTCAGGTTGATCAGGATGAACTCGAGCGAGAACAGCAGCACGATCGCCTGGATCACCGGGTAGTCGCGCATCGTCACCGAGTCGACCAGCAGGCGCCCGAGTCCCGGCCAGTTGAACACGACCTCGACGACGATCGAGCCGCCGAGCAGAAAGCCGAACTGCAGCCCCATCATCGTGACGACCGGGATCATCGCGTTGCGCAGGCAGTGCTTGAGCACGACCATCGGCTCGTGCACGCCCTTCGCGCGCGCGGTGCGCACGAAGTCCTCGTTGAGCACCTCGACGAACGACGCGCGCGTGAAGCGCGCCATCACGGCCGCGACCGCCGCGCCGAGCGTCAGGGACGGCAGCACGTAGCTCTTCCACGTGCCGTCCGGCACGACCGGCAGCCAGCCGAGCTTCACCGAGAAGATTTCCATCAGCAGCATGCCGAGCGCGAACGCGGGAAACGAGATGCCCGACACCGCAATCGTCATCCCGATGCGGTCGGGCCAGCGGTTGCGCCATACCGCCGACGCGATCCCGATCGCCATCCCGAACAGCGTCGCCCACACCATGCTGACGAGCGTGAGCAGCAGCGTCGGCATGAAGCGCTCGCCGATCTCGGTCGACACCGGCCGCTTGCTGCGCGTCGACATCCCGAAATCGCCGTGCGCGATCTTCACGAAGAAGTTCGCGAACTGCGCGGGCAGCGGCCGGTCGAGCCCGAGATCGGCGCGCACGAGCGCGACCGTCGCGTCGTCGGCTTCGGGGCCGGCCGCGAGCCGCGCCGGATCGCCGGGCAGCAGGTGCACGAAAAGGAACACCAGCACCGCGACGATCGCGAGCGTGGGCAGCAGGCCGAACAGGCGTTTGACGAGAAAATTCAGCATGGAGCAGCACCGATCGAATCAGCGTGCCGGCAGCGTGCGCCGCCGGCACCGCGTGGCGGGCGAATCGCCGTCATTTCAGCGAGATTTCGTCGAAGTTGAACGAGCCGTCCGGCATCACGTACGCGCCCTGCAAGCGCTTGCTGCGCGCATAGACGATCTTCTCCTGCACGAGGAAGATCCACGGCGCGTCGGTCCAGATCTGCTTCTGCGCGTCCGCGTAAAGCTCGGTCTTCTTCGCGCGGTCGACAGTCTCGAGCGCCTTCGCGAGATCGCCGTCCACCGTGTCGTTCTTGTAGTACGCGGTATTGACGAGCTTCGGCGGCGCCGATGCGCCGGCGAGCAGCGGCGTGATCGCCCAGTTCGCTTCACCCGTCGACGACGACCAGCCGATGTAGTACATCCGCACCGGCGCCTTCGCCGGATCCGGCGCGCTCTCGACCTTCGCGACGCGCTCGCCGGCCTCCAGCGCCTGCACCTGCACCTTCACGCCGACCTGCGCGAGCTGCTGCTGCACGAACTGGATCGCCTTCTGCGACGTCGAGTTGTTATACGCGGACCACAGCGTCGTCTCGAAGCCGTTCGGATAGCCGGCCTCCTTCAGCAGCGCGCGAGCCTTCGCCGGGTCGTACGGCCACGGCCCCAGCCTGGTCGCATAGTCGACGCCCTGCGGCACCACGCCGGTGGCCGGCGCCGCGAAACCGGAGAACGCCACCTTCGCGAGCGCCTCCTTGTTCACCGCATAGTTCAGCGCCTGGCGCACCTTCGGGTTGTCGAACGGCTTTTGCAGCGTGTTCAGCGACACGAAGCGCTGCACGATCGACGGTCGCTCGATGACGTCGACCGTCGGATTGCCCTTCAGGTCGGCCGCCTGCTCGAACGGGATGCGGAACGCAAAATCGGCTTCGCCCGTCTTCATCAGCGCCGCGCGCGTATTGTTGTCGACCACCGGCTTCCAGTCGATCGCGTCGATCTTCGGATAGCCCTTCTTCCAGTAGCCGGCGAACTTCTTCACCTTCAGGTCGTCGGTCTGCTTCCATTCGACGAACTCGAACGGCCCGGTGCCGACCGGATGCAGCGCGATGTCGCGCCCCCACTTCTTCAGCGCGGCCGGCGAGATCATCACGGCCGACGGATGCGCAAGCGTGTTGATGAACGCCGAGAACGGCTCGCGCAGCGTGACCTTCACCGTGTACGGATCGACGACTTCCGTCTTCTCGATCACGCGGAACATGTTGTAGCGCTTCAGGTGATTCGCCGGATCGGTCACGCGGTCGAAGTTGGCCTTCACGGCCGCCGCGTTGAAGTCGGTGCCGTCGTGGAATTTCACGCCCTGGCGCAACTTGATCGTGTAGGTCTTCGCATCGGGGCTCGCCTCGTAGCTCGTCGCCAGCACGTTGACGAGCTTCATGTCCTTGTCGAAGCCGAACAGCCCCTGGTAGAACGACTTGACGACGGCCTGCGACACCGTGTCGTTCGCGTCGTACGGGTCCATCGTCGTGAACGTCGAATCCACTGCCATCACCGCGGTCTGCTGCGCGAACGCCGGCAGTGAGGCCGTCAGCGCGATCGCGCCGGCGAGCGCGGCGAAGCATGCGCGCGGACGAAACATCGGGAACGGATGCTGCTTGTTCATGTTGCTGGGCTCCTGTTGGATCGGTGACGCCTCGCGGGCGTTTCGGTTTCGATTTCGACTACGTACTGCATGGCGCGCGCTCCTTGCGGAAGCGTCGCGCGAAACGACGGGTCCGGCCGTACTCAATACGCACCGCCGACGCGATGCGTCGCGACGTAGTGACCGGGGCCGACCGCGACGAGCGGCGCGACGGACGGCTCGTCGCCAACCGCGCGGATCGGGCTCGGAATCTCGTCCGCCGCGAGCTGGCGCGGTGCGTGCCGGCGAGCAGGGTCGGCCACCGGCACCGCGCTCATCAGCTTCTTCGTGTACGGATGCTGCGGCGCTTCGAACACCGCGCGGCGCGGGCCGATCTCGACGATCTGGCCGAGATACATCACCGCGACGCGATGGCTGACGCGCTCGACCACGGCCATGTCGTGCGAGATGAACAGATACGCGACGCCGAGCTCGCGCTGCAGCTCGAGCATCAGGTTGACGATCTGCGCCTGCACCGACACGTCGAGCGCGGACACCGATTCGTCGGCGATCACGACCTTCGGATTCAGCGCGAGCGCGCGGGCAATGGCGATCCGCTGGCGCTGGCCGCCCGAGAATTCGTGCGGATAGCGACGCGCGGCCTCCGGCGGCAGGCCGACCTTCTCCAGCAGCCAGTCGACGCGCGCCTGCGCTTCGCAGCCGCTCGCGACGCCGTGCACCAGCAGCGGCTCCATGATCGAGAAGCCGACGGTCAGGCGCGGATTCAGCGATGCGAACGGATCCTGGAAGATGAACTGGATGTTCCGGCGCAGCGATTGCAGATCGGCGCCCTTCAGCTTGCTGATGTCGCGGCCGTCGAACTCGATCGAGCCGCTCTGCGATTCGACGAGGCGCAGCAGCGAGCGGCCGGTCGTCGACTTGCCGCAGCCCGATTCGCCCACGAGCGCGAGCGTCTCGCCCGCGCGCAGATCGAAGCTCACGCGCTCGACCGCATGCACGTACTGCGACACGCGGCCGAACACGCCGCTCTTCACAGGAAACCGCGTGACGAGATCGCGCACGCGCAGGATCGGCGGCGAGGCCGGATCGACGTGCGGCGGCGCAGCGGCGTCGTTCGCCGCGGACGCCGGCGCGACCGCGTTCGTGCCGTCCACCTTCAGCACCGGGAATTTCTCCGGCGCGTCGGTGCCCCGCATCGAGCCAAGCCGCGGCACGGCCGCGAGCAGCGCGCGCGTGTAGCGATGCGCGGGCGCCGCGAAGATCCGGTCGGACTCGCCTTCCTCGACCTTCTCGCCGCGATACATCACGAGCACGCGGTCGGCCACTTCGGCGACCACGCCCATGTCGTGCGTGATGAAGATCACGCCCATGTTCATTTCGTCCTGCAGCCCGCGAATCAGTTGCAGGATCTGCGCCTGGATCGTCACGTCGAGCGCGGTCGTCGGTTCGTCGGCGATCAGCAGCGCGGGCCGGCACGACAGCGCCATCGCGATCATCACGCGCTGGCGCATCCCGCCGGACAACTGGTGCGGATAGCGCGCGAACACGCGGCGCGCCTCCGGAATACGCACGAGGTCGAGCAGCCGCAATGCTTCCGCGCGCGCTCCGCTCGCGCCCTTCGATTGGTGCAGCGCGATCGCCTCGCTGATCTGGTCACCAACCGTAAACACCGGGTTCAGCGACGTCATCGGCTCCTGGAAGATCATCGCGACGTCCGCACCGCGAATGCCGCGCATCGCCGCCGGGCTCGCCTGCGCGAGATCGACGAGCGCGCCGCCGCGGCGGCGCAACGCGATCCGCCCGCTCGTGATCTCGCCGCCGCCATGCTCGACGAGCCGCATCAGCGCGAGCGACGTGACCGACTTGCCCGAGCCCGATTCGCCGACGATCGCGAGCGTCTCGCCGCGATCGACGTGAAACGACACGTTACGCACCGCATCGAACGTCGCGCCTTCGCGGCGGAACATCACCGACAGGTCGTCGACGGCAACGACGCGCTGCTCGGGCAGCACCAGTCCGGACGGGTTTCGGCTCGAAGTCATGCGAAGGTCTCCTCGTGCGATCCGCAATCAGGCCGCATCGTCGCGGTAGATGCCGACCACGGGCGTCTCGCCGACGCGCGCGTAGCCGCGATACATCCCTTCCGTGTTGAACGGCATCGCGACGTTGCCGTGCGCATCGACCGCGATGATTCCGCCGCGCCCGGCCAGGCGCGGCAGCTTGTTCATCACGACGTCGTGCGCGGCGTCGGCGAGCGACGCGCCGCGATACGCGATCTGCGCGGCCACGTCATGCGCGGTCGCGAGCCGGATGAACATTTCGCCGGTGCCCGTCGCGGATACCGCGCACGTCGCGTCGTCCGCGTAGCAGCCCGCGCCGATGATCGGTGAATCGCCGACGCGCCCGGGCTGTTTGTTCGTGATGCCGCCCGTCGACGTCGCCGCCGCGACATGGCCGTGCACGTCGCACGCGACCGCGCCGACCGTGCCGTGCTTGCGGTCCGGATCGAGCGGCTCGGCGGGTTGTGCGGCCCCGCCGAACGTGAAGCTCGCGGCGTCGTGGTCGAGCATCGTGCCGGCCGCCGCGCGCGCCTTCACCCACTGCGCGTGCCGCGCGTCGGTGTCGAAGTAGCCGGGTTCGACGATTTCGAGCCCCTGCGCGACCGCGAACGCGTCGGCGCCCGCGCCGGCGAACAGCACGTGTTCGCTCGCTTCCATCACGCGCCGCGCGGCGAGCACCGGATTGCGCACGCGCGTCGCGCAGCAGATCGCGCCTGCCGCGAGCGTCGCGCCGTCCATCACGGCCGCATCGAGTTCGTGTTTGCCTTCGGCCGTATACACGGCGCCGCGCCCGGCGTTGAACAGCGGACAGTCCTCGAGCATCCGCACCGCGGCGGTAACGGCGTCGAGCGCGCTGCCGCCGTCGGCGAGCACCTTCTGCGCGGCCTGCAGGATCGCGGTCAGCTCGGCACGGTACTGGCGTTCGGTGTCGGTATTCATTGCATCGCGCAGGATCGTGCCTGCACCGCCATGAATCGCGACGATCGCGGGTGAAGTCATGATTTTTTCGGACCGGAGGAAGAAGGGTTGGCGGCCGGCTGCGCCGCTTGAGGCTGAACCAGCCAGGGCAACAGGAATTCGGTCATCTCGGCAGCCGACTTCGCGGAACGGTGCGTGCGCAGCGCGACGGCGTCGATCAGCGCCTCGATCATCGTCAGCACGGCCGCCTCCGACGTCGCCGCAAAACGCCGCTCGGCCTTCACGTACAGCTTCAGCGACGCGATCGGGGCAAGCGGCGAATCGGGCCCGTCGGTGATGCCGAGCACCCGCGCGCCGCGTGCGGCCGCCCGGCGCGCGAGCTCGATCGTGTCGGTCACGTAGCGCGGAAATGCGAGCGCGATCACGAGATCCCGCGAGTCGGCCGTATACAGACGCCGCGCCGCATGCGAAGGGCCGCCCAGCAGCGCAAGCGACTGCACGTTGTCGTGGCACACCGATAGCCCATGCTCCATCAACCCGGCGAGAAACGCGCTCGAACCGGCGCCGAGAATCAGCACGCGCCGCGCGCCGACGATCGACTCGACGGCCGCTTCGACGTCGCCCGCGTCCAGCTGCGCGCGCGTGTTCCCGATGTTCGCGACGGCCTGGTCGAATACCGCGTCGATCCACACGGCACCACGCACGCCCGACTCCTGCTCCTGCGCGGAACGCAGCCGCTCGACCGGGCCGAGCGTCGCCTCGAAGCCGCGCACGAGCGCCGCTCGCATTGCCGGATAGCCGTCGAAGCCGAGCGCTTTCGCGAAGCGGTTCGCGGTCGCGATCGAGGCATTCACGGCTTGCGCGAGCTCGTCGATGCGCATCGTCGCCGCGCGAAACGGGTTCGCGAGCACGAACTCGCCCATGCGACGGTGGATCGGCGTCATCAACGGCATCGCCGACGCAATGCGCTCGGCGATCGCGGGTTCATCCTGATTGGCATCGTGCGGAACGAGAGACGTCATGCGAATGGTTGTTGCAAGGTGAATGAAAATCAATTTACACAATCTGCCGCCCGGAAAAAATAAATTTTCATCAGGGTTGTCACGCCCCTTGAAGCGTCGGCTTCCCGCCAGCGCTCTCGGTGGCCGGCGCGTTCTCGTACACGCTCGCGTCGAAAGCGAACGGCGTGCCGGATGCGGCACGCCATGAGTAGTATTCGCTGAAGGAGTCGTACAGCCTGTCGAAACGCACGACGCTCTACGCACTGCAGGCGTGCACGCATTCGTGCTGGCAGACGCTCGGTGCACAAGGTGCAAGCCGGATCGTCGATGCGGCGCCGATCGTCGGCGATTCGCAGCAGTTCACGCCATCGACCACACATGGTCAGTTCGTCGGCATGGCCGGGATCGCCGTGACGTTCTGAACGCGGGCGGCAACGTGCTGCTCGCTATTCGCCCCTGACGATATGCTTCTCCGTGCATCGTCCGGGGGCGCCGTCTTTTCCTCCTTCCGTTGCAACGACGTTCGCGCACCGCGCGGATCGCGCGCTTTTCGCACTTGCTCCCGATCACTTACAATCCGTCAGGTTGATCCCTGCACGCCCCCGCGTGCATTCCTGACATCGCGGTACGTTCGACGCACGCCGTATCAGGGTCCGGCGCGCGACACGCGTGGCCGGACGGCGTCGCGCCGCGTTGCGCCCACACCTGGATGCCCGTCATGCCGGAATCCCGCCTCCCGTTCCGAACCGCATTCGAACCACCGGTCGTCCTGCCGGCGCTCGCCGTCATCGGCGCGTCGTTCTTCATCGGCCGGCAATCGGACGTCGCCCGCTTCGGCCTGCTCGGCGCGCTCGCCGTCACCATCTTCGCCGTATTTCTGGCGCCGATTGCGGCGAACGGCTTCGGCGACCGCCCAGCGGGCGAACCGCGTACCGGCCCACGAGACAAAGACCGAATGAACAACCGCATCTCCCGCACCCCGTCGCCCCGATGCGCGACGATCGACGGAGCCGCGCAATGAGCGGGTTCCTCCACAATCGGGCCGGCGACCTCGTCGCGCTCGTCATGCTCGCCGTGCTTTACCTCGGCGGCGCCGGCCTCGCGCTCTGGCGGATCCGCGCTGCCGCGTCGCGCGGCAAGCTCTACTGGATCGCCTGCATCGCGCTCTTGGCCGGTGGCGCGATCGCGATGACCGTCAACCTGTCGCCAGTGCCGAACAGCGGCGAAATGTCGTCGGGCTTCGCGCTCGGCGTCGAGGCGGTGCTGCTCGGGCTAGTACTCGTTGCGGCGGGCTGCGCGTGGCTGATGCTGCGTGCAAGGCGTGGCTGACGGCACGCCTTTGCGCGTGCCGCTTCATCGCCCGCCCCCTTCCCCTGCGTCACGCAGACGGCGCACGCGCCGTGACGAGCCAGCACGCCGCATCGAAACGCACGTCCGCGCCGTGCACGTAGCGCTCGAACGCGGCGCGCACCGTATCGACCACGCGCCGCCGTGTCGCGTCATCCACCTGTTGCAGTGCGAGCCCGACCGGCCCCAGTCGGGCGATGTAGTCGTGCAGCGCCGGCTCGGGCAAGGCGCACGCGATATCGAGCGGTTCGATCTCGACGTCGGTCCAGCCGCTGTCCGACAACACCGATGCGATCCGCTGCCGGTCGCCGAACGCGAACTGTCCAGGCCCGCCCGGCTGCCGCGCCGGCAGATTCGGCAGCAAGGGCGCCGCGACACGCTCGGCTGTCGTCATGAACGGATTTTCCGCTGCGCTGCGCCATGCGATGAATCGCAGTTGCGCGTTCGCGTGCGTCGCACGGTGCAGGTTCGCGAATGCGCGCACCGGATCGTCGAAGAACATCACGCCGAAACGCGACACGATCAGGTCGAAACGATCGCGCGCAAATGCATGCGTCTGCGCGTCGGCACACATGAAGGCTGCGCGGATGCCCTCGCGTTCCGCGCGATCCTGCGCAGCGGCGATCATCCGCGCCGAGATGTCGATGCCCGTACAGCGCGCATGTGCGCCGAGCCTCCGGGCGATCGCGCGCGTCACCGCCCCCGTGCCGCAGCCGACGTCGAGCACGCTGCGCGCGGACAATGCCGCCGCGGCATCCGCGAGCAGCGTCTCGAACGGCTCGAACATCCGGTCGAGCGACGTCCGTGCGTCGACCCATGCAAGCCCCGACGGGCCGTTCCATAGCGCGGACTGCGCTTCGTTGGGCTGGTGCGATTCCATCGTCGATTCCCCTTCGTGTACGTCGTTGATCGTGAGCCTGACTATGCGGCTTCAAGCCGGCTTGAGGTCAAGCACGGCCACGACACGCCCGTCGCGCTCCACTTTCATATTTCTTACATTCATGTTGCGTACCGTTGACGGTTTTCCCACGGTGCCCCCATGCGACGACCCCTCTCTCGCGCGCTGTTCGTGCGCTGCGCTCCGCTTGCCGCCCTTGCGGCGCTGTCCGCGTGTTCGAATCACATCGATACGCCCGCCGATCCGGCCAGTGCCGCGGTCAACGTCGAGGCCGCGTGGGTCGAGATCGGCGATGCGAACCAGGCGATCGCGCGCGTGATCACGAACTACAGTCCGGCTTCCGCGAGCGATCCGCTGTGTCCGCAACTGTCCGTCGACGGCAAGCTGTCGCGCATGACGCTGCGCGCCGGCACCGCAACCGTCGCGCAGCGACCGACCGCGAGCGACCCGGCCGACTCCAAACCGTCGAGCTTCCCGGTATCGGTCTGCGAAGCGACGTTGCCGGCCGACGCGCAGACGGCGAGCGTCGCCGGTCGTGCGCTGCCGCTGCCGAAGGCCCAGCCGCAGCGCATCGCGATCATCGCCGACACCGGCTGCCGGATGAAGAAGGCCGACAACGCATGGCAGGCGTGCAACGACGCGACGGTCTGGCCGTTCGACACGATCGCGGCGAGCGTCGCGAAGCTGTCGCCGGATCTGGTGCTGCACGTCGGCGACTATCACTACCGCGAAAACGCGTGCCCGCCCGACATCGCGGGCTGCAAGGACAGCCCGTGGGGCTACGGCTGGGATACGTGGCAGGCCGACCTGTTTCGCCCGGCCGCGCCGCTGTTCGCGAAGGCACCCTGGGTGGTCGTGCGCGGCAACCACGAGGAATGTGCGCGGGCGGGCCAGGGCTGGTATCGCTTCCTCGATCCTCGCCCGTATTCGACGGCCCGTTCGTGCGACGATCCGGCCCGTGACGACGACGCGAACTATTCGGAACCGTATGCGGTGTCGCTCGGCGGCGGCACGCAGGTGATCGTGTTCGATACCGCGAAAGTCGGCCGCAATCCGCTGAAGACGACCGACGCGCAATTCCGCCTCTACCAGAAGCAGTTCCAGACGGTGGCGTCGCTCGCGTCGAAGGCCGGCATGACGACGACGATCTTCACGAACCATCACCCGATCCTCGCGTTCGCGCCGATCGCCGGCAGCACGCCCGCGCCGGGCAATCTCGCACTGCAGTCGGTGATGTCGAGCCTGAACGCGCAGGCGTACTACCCGCCCGGCATCCACGTCGCGCTCCACGGGCACGTACACGACTTCCAGGCAATCAACTTCTCGTCCGGGCATCCGGCGACGATCGTGTCCGGCAACGGCGGCGACAACCTCGACGTCGCGCTGCCCGACCCGTTCCCGGCCGACCTGACGCCCGCGCCGGGCGCCGTGATCGAACGGCTTTCTCACAACAACAGCTTCGGTTTCCTGATCATGGAACGGCGCGCGGCACCGGCGACGGGCTGGGTGTTCCATGCGTATTCGGCGGCCGGCAAGCTGCTCGCATCGTGCAACCAGTCAGGCACGACGCTCGCCTGCGACAAGACGGGGTTCATCGCGCCGTGAGTGATGAGGTTCGAGTGAATCACGGTTTGGCGGATTCGGGCAGTCGTCGTCGGAAATTGGCCGGATCGCGGATGTGGCGGGTTTCGGTGGCGGCTTTTGCGGCGCTTCCGGTATTGCATTCGACGTCCGTTCCAGCCCGTGCCGGCCGGACGGCATGCGTACTCGCCGCGACCATGCTCGCCGGCATCGCCCTCGCGGCTCACGCCGCGCCTTCCGAAACGACGCTGCTGCCCGGCGCGCCGCCGTCGCGCATCGTCGCCACGATCGGCAACGGCACGCCGCAGGTGACAGGCAAGGTCGACGCGGCGGCCGCGCACTTCGCGCCCGATCCGACGCTCGTGGCGCTTGGCCGCCGGATTTTCTTCGATCCGCGGCTGTCCGAGCCGCGCGGCATGTCGTGCGCGGGCTGCCACGATCCGGGCCGTGCGTTCGCGCCGACGCTGTCGGCGGCATCGCTGGCAGGGCCCGGTGTGCCGGAAGGCAGCCGTCACGGCCGCTTCAGCCAGCGCAACGCGCCGTCGCTGCTCTACGTGCGCTACGTGCCGCGCCGCCACTTCTACCAGGACGACGACGCACCGGCGCCGTCACCATTTGGCGGCCTGTTCGGCGACGGCCGCGCGGACACGCTCGCCGAGCAGATCCGCGGACCGCTGTTCGATCCGAACGAGATGAACAACCGGTCGCCGGCCGCGCTACTGCGCAAGGTCGACGCCACCGAACTCGCGCCCGATCTCGCCACGCGCTTCGGTGCGTCGGTGCGGCGCGATCCCGAGCAACTGGTGCGCGCGTTAGGCTCGGCCGTCGAAGCCTATCTGCAGAGCGACGAGATGGCGCCGTTCACGTCGCGCTTCGACGCATTCCTGCGCACGCGCACGCCGCTCGCGCCGGCCGAGATGCGCGGCCTGGCGCTGTTCCGGAATCCGGACAAGGGCAATTGCATGACCTGCCATACGCTGTCGGAGACGTCGAGCCGGCCGGAGCGATCGCTGTTCACCGATTTCGGCTACGACGCGATCGCGGTGCCGCGTAACCGCGCGCTGCCTGCGAACCGCGATCCGCGCCACTTCGACAACGGGCTGTGCGATACCGCCACACGGCTGCGCTGGCCGGAACCGACGCAATGGTGCGGCTACCTGCGCACGCCAGGGCTGCGCAACGTCGCGGTCAAGCAGACGTTCATGCACAACGGCGTGTTCACGACGCTGCGCGACGCGGTCGCGTTCTACAACACGCGCTCGACCGACCCGGGCTACTGGTATCACGGCACCCAAACCTTCGACGACGTGCCGGCCGCCTATCGCGGCAACATCAACGTCAATTCGACGCCGATGAAGCGCCGGCCCGGCACGCCACCCGCGCTGACCGACGCGGAAATCGACGACATCGTCGCGTTCCTCGGCACGCTCACCGACGCGCGCTACGCCAAGCTTGCAGCACCCGCAGCCCCCGCCGTTCCCGCCGCCCGAACCGCCGTGCCGGCGCGCTGACCCTGGCCGAACGGCCAGGTGCAAGCGCACCCGCTTGCGGTCGCCCCGCTTACTGGTTATATTTACAGTACTGTATTTATGAACAGTGGGGTGCGCGATGGAACATCTGGTCCGTATCGTCAACGACACCGATCGCCAAGTGCTGGCGTGGCTGCGTGCACAGGTCGGCGACGCCCGCATCGAACGCGCGGCCCGCCAGCTCGGGCATACGCGCAAGCCGTTTCCGTCGGCGGTGTGCCGGTATCTGGGCATGAGCGCGCCAGCCACGCTGCGTCAGGCGGAGCGGCCGCGTGCCGCACGCGACTTCTCGGTCGGCGATCATTACCTGTCGTTGATCCGCCAGCACCTCGCCACGCATTCGGTCGGGCGATGAAATCGCCGAAATCGTATCGCCGGTGCGGCATCGCGCGGCAAGAGGTTGCCGTAGAGACGGCGTGCCGGATCGGCCGGCTCGCGCATCCGCTGCGTCGGCAGCGCTCGGGCGCGCCGTCGCCAGCCCGGTTGCCGATCAGCCCGGTTACGCGGCCGCTGCTGCCTCGCGTATCAACTGGCCGAGCGTTTCGAGTGCCGCTTCATGCGCGGTGTCGAACACGCGTGTGCAGGCAAGCCGGATATACGCGTCAAAGCGATCGGAATTCGAAAAGATCGAGCCCGGCGCAATTCTTACTCCACGCGCCAGCGCAGCGTCGAACAGCGCTTCGGAATGTACGCCGTCCGGCAGCGCGATCCACAGCAGCATGCCGCCCGGCGGCCGGTTCATCCGTGTGCCGGCCGGAAAATGGCGGGCGATCGCGTCGATCGTCACGTCGCGCTGCACGCGAAGCTGCTCGCGAAACCGGTGCAGGTGGCGATCGAACGCGCCCGAGCCGACGAACTCTGCGGCGACAGCCTGCAGCAGCGCGGCGTTGTGCCGGCTGTGCGCGAACTTGAGCATCTTCACACGCGCGTGCCAACGCCCTGCGCTCATCCAGCCGAGCCGCATCCCGGGCGCCAGCACCTTGTTGAACGACGGGCAGTAGATCACGGTGCCGTCGCGGTCCCATGCCTTCACGGGTTTCACCGCATGCGGCGCTTCGACGAGCTCGCGATACGGCTCGTCCTCGATCACGGCCACGCCGCGGCGCGCGCACAGAGCGACCAGCGCGGCCTTGCGGTCGTCCGGCATCACGCTGCCGAGCGGGTTTTGCAGGTTCGGCACGACGACGACGGCCCGGATATCCGGATACGCGCTCAGCGCCACATCGAGCGCCTCGATCGACAACCCGGTCGTCGGGCTAGCCGGAATCTCGAGCGCGCGCAGGCCGAGGCTTTCGAGCAACTGGATCAGGCCGAAAAAGGCCGGCGATTCGATCGCGATCGTGTCGCCGGGGCGCGCCACCGCACGCAGCGCGAGATTCACGGCATCGACCCCGCCGCTCGTCGACATCACATCGTCCGGCGATACCGTCACGCCGTACGACACCGCGCGTTTGGCCATCGTCTGCCGGAATTCGGGCGAACCGCCGACGGGCCCCGCGTCGGTCAGCAACGTCGGCTTGCGCCGCAGCAGCCGGATCGCGAGCGTCTGCAGGCGCTCGGCCGGATACAGCGTCGCCTGCGCGGATGCGCCGCCGAGGTTCAGCGCATCGGGCGCCGCGTTCGCGCGATCGATCACGCGCGACACGCGTTCGTGCAGGCCCGCGAACGGCGGCTCGACGCTCTGCGGCGGCCCGTCGCTTTCCGGCAGCGTGTCGAGCACGGCCGCCGCACGCCGCCGCACGAAATAGCCCGAGCGCGGCCTGGCTTCGCACCAGCCCGCATCCTCGAGCCGCCGGAACGCCTGGATCGCGGTCGACAAACTCACGCCGTGTTGCGCCATGAACGCGCGCACCGACGGCATCCGGTCGCCGGGCGACAGCGTGCCAGCCGCGATGATGCGGCGGTAATGCTCGGCGAGCCGTTCGTAAAGCGGCTCGCCGGACAGCGGCAAAGGCGTGCGTGACAGGTCGGTGATGGGCGTCATGCGGGCCATCGTGCCCGCGCGCGCGGACGCTCGCCAGATACAGATTCGGGGTAAACCCACCGATACAGCGATGCAAAATCGCCGGCTGCACCGCAACAGATTCCCGTCCCCTGAATCTGTCCCGCTCGCGCGCGTTTCCCTAACCTGACGACACGCTGTCGCCTCGCCGTCGCGAGGGTGCGCAACCGGGAAAAGGACTCGCCATGCGGACGCAGGACATCCGGCTCGACGCCGGACAAAGCCACTTTGCGTGGTTCGACAAGGATAGCCAGATCATCGTGCTGGACGGCGCGCTCGCGGTCACGTTGCGTCACGGCGGGCTCGACTGGCTGCCCGATGCACCGCAATACGTTCGCCGCGTGCTCGAAGAAGGTGAATGCCTGACGATCGAGATGGGCGCTCACGTGGCGTTGACGTCCAGCGGCGCCGGGCCGGCCAGCGCGACCGTCGTGGAACCCGCGCGCGGGCGCGGCGGGTTGGCCGGGTGGCGCGTGGTTTTACGCCGGTTGGTCGGGCAGGTATCGGGCGAGCGGCATGCGCGCGAACCGTCCTGACGCGGCGGCGCGCGCCGGAGCCGGAATCGCCGGAATCGCCGGAATCGCCGCTGTCGCCGCTGTCGCCGCTGTCGCCAGGCAACGATCGCATCGCCCTCGCCTGACGACGACCGCGATGCGGTCCAACGCCTGCGCGCGTTCGACCGACTCGACCACCACCGCCCATTGCAGCACGCGGTGCGCTACCCACCACCCGCTCAACCCGCCTTCCGCCGACGCTCGATCCATTCGAACAGCGCCATCCCGACCAGCATCGCAGCAACAAACGCGATGCCCTTCACCGACCCGAGCCCGATCGACACGATCGCGGGCCCCGGGCAGAACCCCGCAAGCCCCCAGCCGATGCCGAACACGGCGCTGCCGGCAACGAGCCGCACGGTAATCGTCCGCGCGGCCGGCCACTGCATCGGCAGGCCCAGCCACGAGCGCGTCCGACGTTTCGCCCACGCGAACGCGAACACGGCGACGCCGACCGCACCGGCCATCACGAACGCGAGCGACGGATCCCAGCGGCCGGCCAGGTCGAGAAAGCCGAGCACCTTCTGCGGATTGGCCATCCCTGACACGATGAGGCCGGCGCCGAACAGCAGCCCCGCCAGAAACGCGAATCCTGCCTGCATGTCAGCCCCCGAGCACGTGCCGCCGCACGAATACGGTCGCGAAGCCCGCGACCATGAAAACCGCCGTCGCGACGATCGACCGGGACGCACCGCGCGACAGCCCGCAGACTCCGTGGCCACTCGTACACCCGCCCGCGTATCGCGTGCCGATTCCTACCAGCAGGCCGGCCGCCAGCAGTTCGCCCCAACCGGCATCGATCTGCAGCGTCACGCCCGCACCGGCGATGCGCATCGCCAGCGGCGCGGCAATCAAGCCGGCAACGAACGCGGCACGCCAGCCGCGCTCCGCGGCACCTGCCGTCAACAGCCCGCCGACGATGCCGCTGATCCCGGCAATGCGCCCGTTGAACGCGACGAGCCACGCAGCCGCGAGCCCGATCAGCACGCCGCCGGCAAGCGACAGCCACGGCGTGAAATGAAGCGCATCAAGCTGCATCGCGCGCCCCCTTCGCGGCCGGGCCGCAGAACTGCTCGTACAGCACGCCCATCACCGCGATCGCGGCCGCGCTGTCGAGCGAATAGTGAATGTTCTTGCCGTCACGGCGCGTGCGGACCAGCGCGTTGTCCCGCAACACGCCGAGTTGCTGCGACAGCGTCGGCTGACGGATATCCAGCCGCATCTCGAGATCGCTCACGCAGCGCTCGCCCTGCGACAGTTCGCAGAGCAGCAGCAGCCGGTCGGGATTCGACAGCGCCTTGAGCAGCGCGCATGCCGATTCTGCTGCCGCGCGCATCTGTTCGGGCGCGGGCAGCAGCCCGGCCGAAGGATCGATGTTCATGGAGGACGAAGATCAACGATTAATGAATCAATATTATATCAATTCATGTATTGTTACTCCGCGTTGCCGCCTATGCCACGAGTGCCGCCTCAACGCACCCGCGGCACAACGCCACCCCACCCGTCGCTACGCCTGCTCGCCGGCAATCGCATCGGCCGCCGTCCGCCCGGCCCCGGCCCTCTGCACGCCGAGCACGAACACCGCGCCCCCGGCGATCACGCAAGGCACGGCAACACAGGCAAACGCGGTCGGCAACGGCAGCCCCATCGCGAGCATCGCGCCGCCCGCCATCGAGCCGACGACGGAGCCGCTGCGGCCGATTCCGTTTGCCCAGCTCACGCCCGTGGTGCGGCATTCGGTCGGATAGAACGCGGCCGACAGCGCGTTCGCGCCGACCTGCGAGCCCGACACGCAAAAGCCAGCCGCGAACACGGCCAGCGCGGCCCCCGACGGCGATGCGGCCAGCACGCCGATCGCCGCGACGAACACACCGGCGCCCGCATAGCTGCATGCCAGCACGCGGTGCGGATCGAAGCGATCCATCAGCCAGCCGAGCACGATCGCGCCGAGCGTGCCGCCGACCTGGAACATCGCGGTCACGCGGGCGGCCATCTGCAGCGTCGCGCCGGTCGTGCGCAACAGCGTCGGCAGCCAGCTCGACAGCAGGTAGATGACGAGCAGGCTCATGAAGAACGTGAGCCACAGCAGCAGCGTACCGCGCAGCAGGTCGGCACCGAACAGCCGGCCGAACGGCGAGCCGGCCGGCTTGCCGCTCGGCGCGATGCCGAACGCGATCACGCTGACATCCGAATACTGTCCCGCGCTTGCCGACGCCGCACTCGCGATGCCGAAGCACGCGACGCAGGCGAGCAGCAGGCGCTTGCGGCCGAACCGGTCGCCGAACGGCCCGAACGCGAGCGCGCCGGCCATCAGCCCGGCAAGGCCCGCGCCGAATACCGGTGCGAGCTGCGCGGGCGACAGCCCCCATTCCGCTCGAATGACGGGGGCGATGAACCCGATCGATGCCGTGTCGAAACCGTCGATCGCGACGATCAGAAAGCACAGCGCGACGATCGCGGCCTGAAACGGCGCAACGCGATGCCGGTCGATCCACTCGCTGACGTCGATGGACAGCGTATCGGCCATGATGGTGTCTCCTCCATGAAGGCGGTCGCGCGCGATGTCGTTGGAATGCGCGCCGCCGGATTCGGGCTGAAGTGCGCGTCAGTCGACGGACTTCAGGCAATCCTCCGCACGCCAGCCATGCAGCCAGTCGAGCGAGTCGTAGAACTGCGCCTGCGTGCGTCCGACCCACAGCGCGTTACGCACCTGCCGCTCGACGCCCTTCGCGTGATAGATCCGCCCCATCTCGCGCGCCGAATACAGCACGCGCGCGGTGCGCGGAATCCGTGCACGCTCGTACAGCGCGAACGCGGCTTCGAAATCGCCGTCGGTCTGCGCGACCGCCGCGCCGAGCGTCACCGCATCCTCGAGCGCCTGACACGCACCCTGCGCGATGTATTGCGTCATCGGATGCGCGGCATCGCCGAGTACCGTCGCACGCCCCGCGCTCCAGCGTTCGACCGGATCGCGGTCGGCGGTCGCCCAGCGCTTCCACGACGTCGGCCGGTCGAGCATCTGCTTCGGCAGCGGATGAATGCCGTCGAAATACGACAGCACCTCGTCCTTGCTGCCCTCGCGTACGCCCCAGGTTTCCTGCTCGCGGCTGTGGAACGTGACGACGAGGTTGTATTGCCGTCCGCCGCGCAGCGGGTAGTGGACGAGATGGCAATGCGGGCCGGCCCACACGACCGGCGCGTTGATCTGCAGATCCTTCGGCATGTTGTCGACGTCGACGACCGCGCGGTACACGACGTGCCCCGTCACGCGATGCGCATCGCCGATCAGCGCATGACGGATCGCGGATTTCACGCCATCGCAGCCGATCACCGCATCGGCGCGATAGCGCTCGCCGCGCTGATCGGTCACGGTCACGCCATTGGCATCCTGCTCGAACGCGCACACCTGCGTGCTGGTCCGGAACTCGATCAGCGGATGATCCTTGACCGCTTCGTAGATCGACAGGTGAATGTCCGCGCGATGGATCACTGCATACGGGTTGCCGAAGCGGTCGCGATACGCGGCGCCCGTGTCGATGCGCGCGACTTCCCGCGCATCGACGGCATCCATCAGTTGCAGCCAGTCGGTAAACACCGCCCGACCGCGCGCGGCCTCGCCGACACCCAGCGCGTCCAGCGCGTTGAACGCATTCGCGGCGAGCTGGATGCCCGCGCCGATCTCGCCGATTTGCTCGGCCTGCTCGAGCAAATTCACGCGAATGCCCTGGCGCGCGAGCGCCAGCGCCGTCGCGAGGCCGCCGATGCCGCCGCCGATCACGAGCACGCGTCGGCTCGAGTTGTTTGTCTCGCCCATGTCTGTCTCCTTCTTCGTGTGTTACGCGACGTAGTCCGGCTGCCGCTGCGGCTGCGCCGCGTCGAACGCCGGCTCATGCCGCGCGTGTTCATATATCGCGAGGCTGCGCGGATACGCGCTCAGGTCGCAGTCCATCCGCAGCGCGTTCGCGATCTGCGGCACGAGGCACACGTCGGCGAGCGTCGGCGCAGCGCCGAAACACCACGGGCCGGTATCCGCGCGCGCGAGCAGCCGCTCGACGCCGGCCATCCCTTCGGCGACCCAGTGCCGATACCACGCACTCTTCTGCTGCGGCGTGACGTTCAGTTCGGTATCGAGGTAGCGCAGCACGCGCAGGTTGTTGACCGGATGGATGTCGCACGCGATCAGCGCCGCGAGTTCCAGCACGCGCGCGCGGCGCTGCGGTTCGAGCGGGATGAGCCGCGGCAACGGATGAAGCTGGTCGAGGTAATCGATGATCGCGAGCGACTGGCCGAGACTGAAATCGCCGTCGACCAGCGTGGGCACCGACGCCGAGGGATTCACGCGCGCGACGTAGCCGGCATCGCGATGCTCGCCCGTGCGAATGTTCACGGGCAGCGTGTCGTACGACAGTCCTTTCAGCGCGAGTGCGATACGCACCCGATAGGATGTCGAACTGTTGAAAAAACTATGCAGTTGCACGATGGAACCTTTCGAGGAAATCGACGAGCGCGCGTCAGACCACGCGCACGGTCAGCTCGCCGAGACGCTCGACGCCGACCTTCATCTCGTCGCCCTTGACCACCGCGCCGACGCCTTCGGGCGTGCCGGTGAAGATCACGTCGCCCGGTTCGAGGCGGAAGAACTTCGACAGGTCGGCGACCGTTTCCGCGACCGACCAGATCAGGTGCGACACGTCGCTCTTCTGCTTCGTCGTACCGTTGACGGTCAGCCACAGGCCGGCCTGCTCGAAATGGCCGGCTTCGCTCGCCGGATGCACGGGCCCGATCGGCGCGGAGCGGTCGAACGCCTTGCCGATTTCCCACGGCCGCCCCATCTCGCGCATCTTCATCTGCAGGTCGCGGCGCGTCATGTCGAGACCGACCGCGTAGCCCCACACGTGCTCGAGTGCCTGCTCGAGCGGAATGTCCGAACCGCCCTTGCCGATCACCGCGACGAGCTCGGCTTCGTAGTGATAGTTCTGCGTCTGCGACGGATACGCGAGCTCGAGCGTTTCGCCGTACGCGACCGGCACGATCGAATCGGCCGGCTTGCAGAAGAAGAACGGCGGTTCGCGATCGGGATCGAAGCCCATTTCGCGTGCATGGGCGGCGTAGTTGCGGCCGACGCAGTACACGCGGCGGACGGCGAAACGGGCGTCGCTACCGGCGACGGGAAGCGCCACCGGCGCTTCGGGCGGGAAAACGTAAGTCATGAACGGCTCCAGCGTAGGCATGAATGAAGGAATGCGCGCCGCCCGGGCGGCGCACCCGACGAATCGGGAAAAGCGGGAAAGGCGCGGCGTCAGTCGCGCGCTTCGCGCAGCAGGTTCAGCGCGGACAGCACGGGTCGGTCGGAATAGCTGAACAGCACGCTGTCGGACGACGCCGACAGCCTTACCGGCGCCCACGACGGCGCGACGAAGATGTCGTGCGGCTCGAACGCGAACGCGTCGCCGCCGATGTGCGCGATGCCGCTGCCTTCCACGACGCAGTAGATCGTCGCGTCGGTGCCGCGATACGTACGGCCGTCGAAGCCGGCCGGCAGGAACTGCATGAAGGTTGCGATCGTCGGCATCGGCCAGCCGCCCGTCGCGGGGTTTACGTAGCGCAGCTTCACGCCGTCCCACGCGTCGAGTTCCCCGTTGCGGTACAGCGCGTCGAGCGCCTCGCGGGTGCGCGCATACGGATAGCTGAATACCGGCGACGTCGGATCGCTCGCGCGATGCCGCACCGGCACCATGTTGTGACCGAAGCGCGCGAAGCTGTCGCCTTCCGCGCGACTGACGGGCTGCTCGGCTTGCGGATAGTTCTCCGCGAAACCCGCGTCGAGGCTGCCGACCAGCGGGATGTCGAGACCGTCGAGCCAGACGACCGGCTCGCCGCCGTCTTCCACGGACGGATTGCCGTGGTCGTGCCAGGCCCACGACGGCGTGATGATGAAGTCGCCCGGATGCATCGTCGTACGCTCGCCGTTCACCGCAGTCCAGGCGCCCTTGCCTTCGACGATGAAGCGCAACGCCGACTGCGTATGCCGGTGGCTCGGCGCGATCTCGCCCGGCAGGATCAGCTGCAGGCCCGCGTACAGGCTCGGCGTCATGCTCGACTTGCCGGGCAGCCCCGGATTCTCCAGCACCAGCACGCGGCGCACGGCTTCTTCCGCGCTGATCACGTTGCCGGCCTGCATCACCAGGTCGCGCACCTGCGCGTACTTCCAGATCGCGGCTTGCGCGGCCGGCTGCGGCGTCTTCGGCACCAGGTTGTGCAGCGACTCCCACAGCGGCGCGAGGCGCTGCCCGGCGATCCGCGCGTAGTAGTCGGCGCGTGTGGTGTCGAGGTGTCGGCTGGTCATGATGTCTCCTTGAGGCTGCCGATCGCGGTCGGCTCGGTGTCGGGTCGAGGACCGCGTGCGGCGATCCGTTGACGAATTTATATTCGACGCAGACATATCCAGTAAAATGATTAAATCATCTAATTCATGTAATTTTGGATATACCTTCCGATACGGAGCACGCGATGGACTGGACCTACCGGCTGCGACTGCGCCACCTGCAGGTACTGCTGAGCCTCGCCAGTACGGGCAACCTGAGTCAGTCGGCGGCCGCGCTCGCGACCACGCAGCCTGCGCTGTCGAAATGGCTGAAGGAGCTGGAGGAGGATGTCGGGCTGCCGCTGTTCGAGCGGCACGCGCGCGGCTTGCGGCCGACGCCTTACGGCGATGCGCTGATCGAGCACGCGCGCCGCGTGGAGGCGCAACTCGACGTCGCGCGCGACGACATGGCCGCGCTGCGCGAAGGCGGCAGCGGCCTCGTGACGATCGGCACGTCGGGCGTCGCGGCCGCCGATACGGTGCCGCTCGCGGTGTCGCAGTTGCTGAAGCGAATGCCGCGCGCGCAGGTGCGGCTCGCCGAGAGCACCATGAACCAGCTGATGCCGCAACTCGCGCGCGGCGAACTCGACATCGTCCTGGGCCGCTCAGGGTCCGCGTCCGTCGATCCGCACCTGCACGCCGAGGCGTTGTATGTCGATCCGGTGGTGTTCGTCGCGCGGCCCGATCACCCGCTCGTCGGCGCAGGGTCTATCGACTG
Source organism: Burkholderia sp. WTPI3 (assembly GCF_021483755.1). Lineage (NCBI taxonomy): Bacteria > Pseudomonadati > Pseudomonadota > Betaproteobacteria > Burkholderiales > Burkholderiaceae > Burkholderia > Burkholderia sp. WTPI3. The sequence goes on from NZ_JAGIXF010000004.1 coordinate 97,859, forward strand.
GGACGCGGTGCTCGCCTATTCGTGGATCGTCTGGCCGCCCGGCACGCCGGTGCACAACGCGCTGCAGGTTGCGCTGACGGCCGCCGGCCGCGTGCAGCCGCCGCACTGCGTCGAGTCGAATTCGTCGATCCTGAACCTCACGCTGCTGAACAACACCGATCTGCTCGGCGTCGCGTCGCATCGTGCCGCACGACGCTTCGAACAATTGAACGCGATCCGCATCCTGCCGATGCAGCTCGAGGGCCAGGGCGCGGTATCGATGTACTGGCATCCGGACAGCGCGAACCGCGCGGCCGTCGCGACCGCGATCGAATGCCTGCGCGCCTGTGCGGCGCCGCAGGTGGGCGGCTGGGAGAAGGTGACGGAGGACCAAGCGGCGAAGCGGCCCGCCTGAGCGGGGCCGCTTCGCCGTCGCGCGTCACGCGCCGTCGCAGGATGCCGTGTCGTCCAGCATCAGCGTGCCGACCCGCGCGGGCACGAGCGGCGTGCGCGGCACCGGCGGCGTCCAGCCGAACAGCGCCTGCGCAGCCGCGCCGCATACGCGGCCCTGGCATGCGCCCATCCCGCAGCGCGTCTGCAGCTTCGCGGCCGTCCAGCCGGGCGCCGGCGCAACCGCGTCGAAACGCACGTCCTCGCAACGGCACAGCAGCGTATCGGGCCGCGCGAGCCGGCGGATCGGCTCGCGGATCGCGAAGCGCTCGCGCACCGCGTCGGCGAACGACTGCCAGTGCGCGCGCTGCGCGACCAGCGCGGCCAGCGGCGCCGTCTGCCCGGTGGCCGCATAGCCGGCGATTTCGCCTTCGACCATCGCCAGTTCGCTGCCGCCGACGCCCGTGCACTCGCCTGCCGCGAAATACCCGTCTCGGCTCGTGCGCTGATGCGCGTCGACCGCCACCGCGCCGTTTTCGATCCGGCAACCGAGATGGCTCGGCAGCACGGTGTTCGGCACGAGACCGAAGCCGCACGCGAGTCGGTCGCAGTCGATCTCGAATTCGCGCTCGCCCTGCCGGATCCGCACGCGCTCGAGCCGCTTGTCGCCGAACGCCTCGACGACGTGCGCATTGGGCCGGTAGGCCGCCGTGACGAGCTTCGCGGCTTGCGCGACCTTCGACGGCCAGCGCCACAGCCCCGCGCCGAAACCGGCCACGTCGCCCCACTCCGCCTGTTCGAGCACGTGCGACACCTGCGCGCCGGCCTGACGGGCCGTCGCCGCGCTCGCGAGCAGCAGCGGACCGCTGCCGGCGATCACCGTGCGCTGTCCGCGCACGTCGAGACCGTACTTGATCAGCGCCTGCAGACCGCCCGCGCCGGTGACGCCCGGCAACGTCCATCCCGGGAACGGCAGCAGCAGCTCGCGCGCGCCGCAGCAAAGAATCAGCGTGCGGAATTCGAGCAGAAGCCCGCGCTCGTCGTCCTCGAGCAGCAGCGTGCCCGGCTGCGTTTCGGCGACGATGCGCGTGGCCGCGAGATGGGTCACGTTCGGCTGCCGCAGCACGGCAAGGCGTTCCGCGGCGGCCGGCACCGGCGCGGCGGCAGCCGCCTGGCGCCAGATCTGCCCGCCCGCGCGCGGGTTGTCGTCGATGATCGCGATCGTTGCGCCGCTACCCGCGGCGGCCCGTGCGGCCGACAGCCCGGCCGGGCCCGCGCCGACGATCGCGACGTCGACGCTCAGTCGTTCCTGTTTCATCGCGTGCGCTCCACCCGCATCCCGTCGCGGCACAGCGTCTGGCAAGCCAGACGGCGGCGGCCGTCGATCGTCATCCTGCACTCCTGGCAGATGCCCATCCCGCAAAACGGTGCACGCGCCGCACCCGTGCACGACACGCGCGTCGTGTCGTCGCCGCTCGCCGCGATGGCGGCCGCGACAGTCGCGCCGTCGGCCACCGTCAGCGCGCGGCCGTCCAGATGAATGATCATGTCAACCTCCGCAGGGCCGCCCTGCACGTACGGGAATCGGCCTTCGAGGGATGGGGGGACTGCGTTCCCCGAAGCGAACGAAGTGAGCGTGGGGGTCGTTTCATGTCAGCGCTCCGGCTACGGGGGACGTCGTCAGGAAACGTCCCGGCAAATATGGTTCGATGTCGATGGGCGGACGCTCGCCGGCCATCAATGCGGCGACGAGCCGCGCGCTGCCCGGCGCGGTCGTGACGCCAAGCCCTTCGTGCCCGACCGCGAGCCACACGCCCGGGCGCGCCGGGTGCTCGCCGAGCAACGGCAGGCCGTCGGGGCTCGCGGAGCGGAAGCCCGTCCACGAGCGAATGCCGTTCAGGTCGGCCAGATCCGGCAGGTAGCCGACCGCGCGGCGCAGCATGCGCGCGAGCACGGGCGGCTCGATGCGCGCGTCCTCGGTGTCGAACTGGCGCGACGAACCGATCAGCAACTGGCCGGTCGGCCGCGGCTGCACGTTGAACGCCACCGACGTGCCGTCGCTCGCATGGGCACTCGCCGCATAGCCGAGCTCCACGAGCTGGTGCGACACCTGGCCCGGATAACGGTCGGTGATCAGCAAGTGGCCCTTCTTCGGGCGCAGCGGCAGTTCGGGCAACAGCGTGCGCGCCGCGACGCCGTTCGCGACGACGACGCGTTCCGCGCGCAGCGTATCGCCGCTCGCGAGCATCACGCCCGGGCCGTCGACCGCCACCGCGCGATCGCGCCGCAACGTGATGTTCGGTGCGCGCTGCAGCAGCCAGCTCGCGGCAACCGGTGCGTACAGAATCGCGTCGCCGGGAATCTTCAGCGCGCCGCCGAGGCCCGGACGCAACATCGGCTCCAGTCCTGCGAGCGTCGCCGCGTCGATCAGATCGCCCGCCACGCCGTGCGCGGCGAGCGTCGCCTGCTTGGCGCGCGCGAGGTCCATCTCGTGGGAATCGGCTGCGAGCCAGAGCGTGCCGCAGTTGCGGTACGCGCAGCCGTCCGGCATCTCGGCGGCAAGCGCGCGCCACAGCTCGATCGAGTAATGGCTCAGCGCGAGCTCGGCCGCGTTGTCGTCCATCGCGACGAGGTGGCCCATGCCGGCGCCGGTGGCGCCGCCGCTCGCGTCGTCGACGACGAGCACGCGCAACCCGCGCTGCGCGAGTTCATGCGCGCATGCCGCGCCGACGATGCCGGCGCCGATCACGACGACGTCGGTCCTGGTCTCGCTCACGACACGATGCCCCAGCCGAACGGATCGTCTTCCTCGATCAGCAGCGTGGCTTCCGCGCTCAGGTGCGCGCTGCCGCGGATCGTCGGCACGATGCCGCCGTCGGCCTGCGTATAGCTCGCCTGGAACACGCTGCCGATCACGCTCGCCTGCCGCCACACGACGCCCGGTTCGAGCTTGCCGTCGGCCGCGAGGCACGCGAGCTTCGCGCTCGTGCCGGTGCCGCACGGCGAACGGTCGTATGCATGGCCCGGGCACAGCACGAAGCTGCGGCTGTCGTGTTCGGGATCGTCGGCGAACAGTTCGATATGGTCGATCTCGCCGCCGTTCGCGCCGGTGATGCCGCCCTGTTCGAGGCCTGCGCGCACCGCCGACGAATAGGCGGTCAGCGCGGCGACGTTGTCGCCCGCCACGCGCTGGCCGTGATCGCCGATCAGGAAGAACCAGTTGCCGCCCCACGCGATGTCGCCCTTCACCGGGCCGTAACCCGGCACGTCGACGGCGACGCCCTTCGCATGGCGATACGCGAGCACGTTGCGCACGCTGACCGACAGGTCGTCGTGCAGCGTCGCCTCGACGGTGCCGACCGGCGTTTCGATCCGGTGGACGCCCGGCTCGATGCGGCCCATGTGATGCAGCGTGCGCACGACGCCGATCGTGCCGTGCCCGCACATCCCGAGATAACCGCTGTTGTTGAAGAAGATCACGCCGGCCGCCGCTTCCGGCGACACCGGCTCGCACAGCAGCGCGCCGACCAGCACGTCGCTGCCGCGCGGCTCGAGAATGCACGCGGTGCGATAGCGATCGTGTTCGCTGGCGAGCACGTCGCGGCGCTCGGCCATCGTGCCGTTGCCGAGCGAGGGGAAACCGGACACGACGAGCCGCGTGGGTTCGCCGCCCGTGTGCGAATCGATGATCTGGATGCGCTTCATCATGAGCCGTCCGAAGTGGGGAAAGGAGCATAGCTTCCTCCGTCGCGCTTCCGTCCGCTTGTGGCTTTTCGATGAGGACGGCGACGAAATCGGCATAGTGAGGAGCGCCTTTCGCGGCCCTTCCGCGCACTATGCCGATTTCGTCATTTTGCTCCGCGATACGACTCAAGCGTGATGGGTGTTTGCACGGCGATACTGGTTGCACGTCGACGCGCCTGTCGTCGATCGATACGAAGCAGGAGATTGCAGTGAGTCGAAACGCCATCCAGCGGGCCGGAGTTTTCCCCGTCATCAGCAAAGGGGTCGCACCGGGCTCTTCCATCGCTTGCGACGCCGCGCACCGCGCCGAAAAGAACCGGGCGAACCGCTGACCGCGCCGATCGATTTCCCCCCTGGCGGCGCAGCGGCTTCCCCCGTCGCGTCGCCACTTCCGGTCCGGCATGGCCCGTTCGGGCCCGCTCGCTGCGTCACCGCCTCCGGCGGCGCATGAACGGCCCTGCGGCCCGCCCCGGTCGCACGCACCGGTCGCACGCCGGCCGGCAGGTGTGCGCCGCTGCTCCGTGAGAGCGCGGCGCAACCGCACCTGCCCCGACGCACCTGCCCCGACATTACCCAGGAGACAAACCCATGCCAGGCCAAGGCAACACATCCTCGTCCGTCCCGATTTCCGGTCCAGCGTCCGCCGACGCGGGTCACGGCAAGTTCAAGAAGCAGTTGTCGCTGACCGACCTGACGTTCATCGGTCTCGGCGCGATTTTCGGTTCGGGCTGGCTGTTCGCCGCGAGTCACGTGTCGACGATCGCCGGCCCGGCCGGCATCTTCTCGTGGCTGCTCGGCGGCTTCTCGGTGCTGCTGCTCGGCATCGTCTACTGCGAGCTCGGCGCCGCGCTGCCGCGCGCGGGCGGCGTGGTCCGCTACCCGGTGTTCTCGCACGGACCGCTGCTCGGCTACCTGATGGGCTTCATCACGCTGATCGCGTTCTCGAGTCTGATCGCGATCGAAGTGGTCGCCGCGCGCCAGTACGCGGCCGCGTGGTTTCCGAGCCTGACCAAGGCCGGCTCGAGCGATCCGACCACGCTCGGCTGGCTCCTGCAGGCCGGGCTGCTCTGCTTCTTCTTTTACCTGAACTATTCGAGCGTGAAGACGTTCGCGAAGGCGAACAACGTCATCAGCGTCTTCAAGTTCATCGTGCCGCTGTCGGTGATCGCGGTGCTGTTCACGTTCTTCAAGCCAGCCAACCTGACCGTGCACGGCTTCGCGCCGTTCGGCATGCCGGGCATCGAGATGGCCGTGTCGGCCGGCGGCATCATCTTCGCGTACCTCGGCCTCACGCCGATCGTGTCGGTCGCGAGTGAAGTGCGCAATCCGCAGCGCACGATCCCGATCGCGCTGATCCTGTCGATCCTGCTGTCGACGCTGATCTACGTGCTGCTGCAGCTCGCGTTCATCGGCAGCATTCCCACCGACATGCTCGCCGCCGGCTGGCACGACGTGAGCAAGGCATTCTCGCTGCCGTATCGCGACATCGCGCTCGCGCTCGGCGTGGGCTGGCTCGCGGTGATGGTCGTCGCCGACGCGATGATCTCGCCGAGCGGCTGCGGCAACATCTACATGAACGCGACGCCGCGCGTCGTCTACGGCTGGGCGAAGACGGGCACGTTCTTCAAGGTGTTCACGCGCGTCGACGAAGCGTCGGGCATCCCGCGCGCTGGCCTCTGGCTCACGTTCGGTCTCGCGATCTTCTGGACGATGCCGTTCCCGTCGTGGGAAGCGCTGATCAACATCGTGTCGGCCGCGCTCGTGCTGAGCTATGCGGTCGCGCCCGTGTCGGTCGCCGCGTTGCGCCGCACCGCCCCCGACCTGCCGCGGCCGTTCCGCGCGGTCGCGTTCGGCATCACCGGTCCCGCATCGTTCGTGATTGCCGCGCTGATCGTCTACTGGTCGGGCTGGGGCACGGTGTCCTGGCTGCTCGGCCTGCAGATCGTGATGTTCGTGATCTATCTCGCGTGCCGCCGCTGGGTGCCGACCGCGCACCTGAGCCTCGCCGAGCAGGTGCGCTCGTCGGCATGGCTGATCGCGTTCTACGCGGCAATGATCGTGCTGTCGTACTTCGGCGGCTTCGGCGGCACCGGCCAGCTCGCGCATCCGTACGACACGGTCGTCGTTGCGGCCGTCGCGCTCGTCATCTACTACTGGGGCGCCAACACCGGCATCCGGTCCGACAAGCTCCAGCTCGAAGACGACGAAGGCTGACGCCGCCCTTTTTTCCCTTCTCACTCCGGCCGGGCGCATCACGCCCGGCCCCGCATTTTCCGAGGAAAACCATGCAACTCACAGGTCAGCTCCTGATCGGCCAGTCGGCCATCGCCGGACAGAACGGCACCCTCCACGCGATTGCCGCCGCCACCGGCGAAACGCTCGAACCCGCGTTCGGCGGCGCGAGCCTGCAGGACCTGGAGACGGCCTGCGCGCTCGCCGACGACGCATTCGACACGTACCGCGAAACGAGCCCCGAGCAACGCGCGGCGTTTCTCGACGCGATCGGCCGCAACATCATGGCGCTCGGCGACGGCCTGATCGAGCGCTGCGTCACGGAAACGGGCCTGCCGCGCGCACGCGTCGAAGGCGAACGCGGCCGCACGGTCGGCCAGCTCGCGCTGTTCGCATCGCTCGTGCGCGACGGCGGTTACGTCGATGCGCGCATCGACCCGGCCCGCCCGGACCGCAAGCCGCTGCCGCGCGTCGACCTGCGCCTGCGCAACGTCGCGATCGGGCCGGTCGCCGTGTTCGGCGCATCGAACTTCCCGCTCGCATTCTCGGTCGCCGGCGGCGACACCGCATCGGCACTCGCGGCCGGCTGCCCGGTGATCGTCAAGGCGCACTCCGCGCATCCGGGCACGTCCGAACTCGTCGGCCGCGCGATCCAGCAAGCAGTGCGCGAATGCGGCCTGCCGGCGGGCGTGTTCTCGCTGCTGTTCGACGCGTCGCGCGAAATCGGCCAGGCGCTCGTCGCCGATCCGCGCATCAAGGCCGTCGGCTTCACCGGCTCGCGCCGTGGCGGCGTCGCGCTGATGAACATCGCGGCCGCGCGCCACGAGCCGATTCCGGTCTACGCGGAAATGAGCTCGATCAACCCGGTACTGCTGTTCCCGGCCGCGCTCGACGCGCGCCACGACGCGATCGCGCCGCAATTCGTCGCGTCGCTCGCACTCGGCGCCGGCCAGTTCTGCACGAACCCGGGCCTCGTGCTCGCGATCGACGGCCCCGCACTGCGCGCATTCGAAGCCGCGGCGGCCACCGCCGTGCAGGCGAGCGCCGCGCAGACGATGCTCACGCCGCACATCCACGCGAGCTATGCGCAAGGCGTTGCCGCGCTGCGCAATCACGCAGCCGTGGAGTCGCTGGCCGAAGGCGTCGAAGGCGGCCGCTATCAGGCGCGCGCGGCGCTGTTCGCAACGTCTGCGGATGCCTTCATTGCCCACCCCGAACTGCGTGAAGAAGTGTTCGGCCCCGCATCGCTGATCGTGCGCTGCCCGGATGCGGACACGCTGCATCGCGTGCTGAAGTCGCTCGAAGGCCAGTTGACGATCGCCGCACATCTCGCCGACGGCGATGCCGCGCTGTTCGCGACGCTGCGCCCGACGCTGGAGCGCAAGGCCGGCCGCATTCTCGTCAACGGCTTCGGCACGGGTGTCGAGGTCGGTCACGCGATGGTGCACGGCGGCCCGTTCCCGGCCACGTCCGACACGCGCACGACCTCGGTCGGCGCACGCGCGATCGAGCGTTTCCTGCGTCCGGTGTCGTACCAGGACGTGCCGGACGCCCTGCTGCCCGATGCGATCCGCGACGGCAATCCGCTGAACGTGCCGCAACGCATCGACGGCGTGCCCGCACCGCGGGAAGCACGCAATGTCTGAGCCGCTCGCCGAAGTCGTCCTGTCGCTCGATGAAGTGCACGCACTCGCGCTGCGGGTGCTGACGCACAACGGGATGTCCGATGCGCATGCGCAGGCGATCGCGAACGTGATCACGCAGGGCCAGCGCGACGAGTGCCACTCGCACGGCGTGTACCGGCTGCTCGTGTGCGTGCGCTCGCTGAGGAAGGGCAAGGTCGATCCGCAGGCGGTGCCGACGCTGCGCCGGCTGTCGTCGTCGATCGTCGCGGTCGACGCGCATCGCGGCTTCTCGCTGCTGAGCTTCGAAACCGGCCTGCCGGTGCTCGTCGAGATGGCGAAGCAGCACGGGATCGCCGCGATGGCGATCAACAATTGCTACCACTTCTCGGCGCTGTGGCCCGAAGTCGAAGCGATCGCCGCCGCAGGACTGGTCGGCATCGCGATGAACCCGAGCCATAGCTGGGTCGCGCCGGAAGGCGGCCGCGAGCCGGTGTTCGGCACGAACCCGATCGCGTTCGCATGGCCGCGCCCGGACGGCGTGCCGTTCGTGTTCGACTTCGCGACGAGCGCAATCGCGCGCGGCGACATCGAGCTGCATGCGAAGCAAGGCAAGGCGATCCCGCCGCACTGGGCGATCGACGCCGACGGCCAGCCGACCACCGATCCGAAGGCCGCGCTGCAGGGTGCGATGCGCACGTTCGGCGGTCACAAGGGTTCGGCGCTCGCGGCAATGGTCGAGCTGCTCGGCGGCGCGCTGATCGGCGACATGACGAGCCGGGAATCGATGGACTTCGACGAAGGCGTCGGCGCGACGCCGTGCCACGGCGAACTCGTGATCGCATTCGACCCGAAGGTGTTCCTCGGCGACGATCTCGACGCGGGCCTCGCGCGCGGCGAGCGGATGTTCGGGGCGATCACCGGGCAAGGCGCGCGTCTGCCGTCGCAACGGCGCTTCGACGCCCGCGCGCGCAGCGTCGCGAACGGCGTGCGGATTCCGCAGGCGCTGTACGACGAAATCCTGACGCTGCTCGACTGACGCGCGAGCGGCGGCGGCCTCCATCGCCAGCGGAACGGCGGTGCGCCCCCCGCCCCCGCTCCGTCTGGCGCCGCCTGCGCCCCGCCTGCGCGCAGCGTACCTGGCGCATTGCCCGCCGCGTGGGCGCCACTGCCCCATCGGCTGTGGGATAATCGCCGGGTTTGCCCTGGGCGCAGCTCAAGAGGTTGTTCGCACGGGCGCGCGAGAGGCCTTCATTCCCGTGCCTCCACCCTTTTCCGCGATATTTCTTCAGCCATCACAATGCCCACATACCGTTCCAAAACCTCCACCGCCGGCCGCAACATGGCAGGTGCGCGCTCGCTGTGGCGCGCCACCGGCATGAAAGACGACGATTTCTCGAAGCCGATCATCGCGGTCGTCAACTCGTTCACGCAGTTCGTGCCGGGGCACGTGCACCTGAAGGATCTCGGCCAGCTCGTCGCGCGCGAAATCGAAGCCGCGGGCGGCGTCGCGAAGGAATTCAACACGATCGCCGTCGACGACGGCATCGCGATGGGCCATGACGGCATGCTTTATTCGCTGCCGAGCCGCGACATCATCGCCGACTCGGTCGAATACATGGTGAACGCGCACTGCGCGGACGCGATGGTCTGCATCTCGAACTGCGACAAGATCACCCCGGGGATGCTGATGGCCGCGATGCGCCTGAACATCCCGGTGATCTTCGTGTCGGGCGGCCCGATGGAAGCCGGCAAGACGCGCCTCGCGAACCCGGTGACCAAGACCGTCGAACTGAAGAAGCTCGACCTCGTCGACGCGATGGTGATCGCCGCCGACCAGTCGTATTCGGATGCGGACGTCGCCGAAGTCGAACGTTCGGCCTGCCCGACCTGCGGTTCGTGCTCGGGCATGTTCACCGCGAACTCGATGAACTGCCTGACCGAAGCGCTCGGCCTGTCGCTGCCGGGCAACGGCACGGTCGTCGCGACGCATGCCGATCGCGAGCAGTTGTTCAAGCGCGCCGGCCGCCGCATCGTCGAACTCACGCGCCAGCACTACGAGCAGGACGACATGCGCGTGCTGCCGCGCTCGGTCGGCTTCAAGGCGTTCGAAAACGCGATGACGCTCGACATCGCGATGGGCGGTTCGACCAACACGATCCTGCACCTGCTGGCGATCGCGCGGGAAGCCGGCATCGACTTCACGATGAAGGACATCGATCGCCTGTCGCGCATCGTGCCGCAGCTGTGCAAGGTCGCGCCGAACACGAACAAGTACCACATCGAAGACGTGCACCGCGCCGGCGGCATCATGGCGATCCTCGGCGAGCTCGAGCGCGCCGGCAAGCTGCACACCGACGTGCCGACCGTGCACGCACCGACGCTGAAGGATGCGCTCGACCAGTGGGACATCGTCCGCACGCAGGACGAAGCGGTCCGCACGTTCTATCTCGCCGGCCCGGCCGGGATTCCGACGCAGGTCGCGTTCAGCCAGAACACGCGCTGGCCGAGCCTCGATCTCGATCGCGCCGAAGGCTGCATCCGCTCGTACGAGCATGCGTTCTCGAAGGAAGGCGGCCTCGCCGTGCTGACCGGCAACATCGCGCTCGACGGCTGCGTGGTGAAGACGGCCGGCGTCGACGAAAGCATCCACGTGTTCGAGGGCTCGGCCCACGTGACCGAGTCGCAGGACGAGGCCGTCGAGAACATCCTGAACGACAAGGTCAAGGCCGGCGACATCGTGATCGTGCGCTACGAAGGCCCCAAGGGCGGCCCCGGCATGCAGGAAATGCTGTACCCGACGAGCTACATCAAGTCGAAGGGCCTCGGCAAGGCGTGCGCGCTGCTGACGGACGGCCGCTTCTCGGGCGGCACGTCGGGCCTGTCGATCGGCCACTGCTCGCCGGAAGCCGCAGCGGGCGGCGCGATCGGCCTCGTGCGCGACGGCGACAAGATCCGCATCGACATTCCGAATCGCACGATCGACGTGCTGGTGTCGGACGAGGAACTCGCGCGCCGCCGCGAAGAGCAGAACGCGAAGGGCTGGAAGCCGGCGCAACCGCGCCCGCGCAAGGTGTCCGCGGCGCTGAAGGCCTATGCGAAGCTCGTCATGTCGGCCGACAAGGGCGCCGTGCGCGACCTGTCGCTGCTCGACGACTGATGCAAGACGGCGGGTCGTGCGAACGGCCCGCCTGCCTGATCAGGAAGCCGCCCCCCGGAGCGGCTTTTCGTCCGGCCAGGCGGGGCCGCGGCGCCGGCGGCGGCCAGTCAATGACGGAATTCGTCGCTGCCCCCGCCACCACCGCCGCCTCCACCGCCACCGTGGTTTCCGCCGCCGTTCGCCGCCTTGCGGGCGTGCATACCTGCCGCCGCCCTGGATGCCCTGCGGCACCCTCATCATCCGCGGCCCGACACTCGGCGCAGTCGGCGGCGGGCTGGCGCACGCGCATACGCCGGCACCCGGCATCGGTGCGGTGTGCGGTTCGCGCCGTTCCAGCCGCCGCGCGTGGCCGACGGCCGTGCATCATGCTGTACGGGCGGCGCACCGCCCGGTGCGTGCAGGGATCGGGCCCGGCTGCGGGTGCCCCGGTGCCGGCGGCAATTCCCCCCGGGCCGACCCGCGGCTCGGGGCGATGCTCCCAGCGGTCGCGGTCATGGAACCACGGCCGGTTCCGGTAGTAGCGATCCCAGTACGCGCCGATCGCGAACCCGGTGATCGGCACGCCGATGATCGCGCCGTACTGGAGCAGCGGCACGTAGTTGCCCTGGTACGGATAGTCGAGCTGCTCCGCGTCGATCCAGCCGCGCACGCCCGGCAGCGCGACGTCGCACCACGTGTAGTCGCTCAGGCAGCCGAACACGTCCAGCGCGGTGCCCGGCGGGATCTGCGCGACGACCGGGTAATCGGGCGCTGGCCCGGCATACAGTTCGGCCGCCGAGTTCGTGTAGGCGCTGCTTTGTGCGTCGGCGATGCCCGGTATGGCCGCGATGCCGAAGAGAACGGCGCACAGACTTCGAATGAGGGTATTGCTCATGATGCTCTCCCGCGCGGTTCCGCCGCGCGCCGGTCAGTGTCGATGGCCACCGCCCCAATGTCCGCCACCCCAGTGGCCGCCTCCCCACGGACGGCGCCAGTATCCGCCCCGGTATCCGCCGCCCCAGTGCCCCCAGAAGCCGAGGCCTATCGTGACGGGCGGGCCGTACCAGCCCGGGTAATACGCGGGATAGTAGGCCGGGTACGGCACGTAGGCCGGCGTGACATAAGCCGGGGCTTGCGCGTAGTCGTCCGCCGGCGGCGGCGCGGCAGGCACCGTCGGCACGGCAGACGCCGACGAGACAGGCGGCGCCGGGCTCGCCGGTCCAACCGGCAACTCGCGCTGCGTTACCGTGGCAGGCACGGGCGCGTAATACGGTCCATAACCATACGGCCCCGTGTAATAGCAGCCGCTCAGCGTCAGCATGGCCAGCGCCATGGCGATCGGCCTCGCGGCGGTGATAGCGTTCATACAATGCTCCGCAGGAATCCTTGCGGCGTCGCGTGGCGCGCGCCTGCCTCTAGCTTACGTCTCCTGCATATTTCCGCGGGGTATGATCGGTTACTTTTTGTTTCCCGCACCGAACGGCGGTTCCCGGCTGCCGCGAGCATGCGGCGTGCTCGCGCGTCTGCCGCGCCCGAGTTGAAGTTCGCGCAAATGCCCTCAACTTGAACCTAGCCAGGCTGGCCGGCGCGGACGGGCGTCCGCGGACACCGGCAGCCCGAAAAACCCGCGGACTTCGGCCCGCCCAGACAGGAACGCGGCTCGCGCCGCCATCGACATGACCACGCCACGCCCCACACTCCGGGCGGACACGCCCCTCGATCCGATCATCCAGTTGCTGGCCCTTGCCGGCGAGCAGGGTTATCTAACGCACGCCGACATCGTCGACGCGCTGCCGCCCGAAAGCGACAGCCCCGACGCGCTGGACGTCGTGCGCGCTGCGCTGGCGGACATCGGCATTGCCGTGCTCGACGAGCCGGCCGCGCCGGTGCCGTTCGCGGGCACAGCGCAGGCCGACGTCGATCGCGACGCGCTCGACGAGGGCCGCGCGCTGCTCGGCGATCTCGCCCGCGGCGCGAGCGCCTCGACCGATCCGCTCGCGCTCTACATGCGGCGCATCCATGCCGTGCCGCTGCTCAAGCGCGAAGACGAAATCGTACTGGCGCGCGAAATCGAAACGGGCCGCCACCAGATCCTGCATGCGCTCGCCGGTTGTCCTGCGGCGGTCGACGTGCTGCTCGCGCGCCACGGCGCAACGGCTGCAACCGGCGCGGCCGGCGACGAGGGCGATGAAGTCAAGGACGGCGACGCCGACACGCCAGCCCCCGCGCGCTACGACACGCTGCTCGACGCGGTCGCGGCCGTGCGCGGCGCACTGCACGCGCAAGGCTGCCGCTCGACCGAATACCGCGACGCGCGCAACCGGCTCACCGCGTTGCTCGATACGCTCGCATGGGTTGCACCGGCCGTCGACGACGCGAGCCGCGTCGTGCGTACGCTCGCGTCCATGCCGTCCGATGCTCCGGACACGCCCGCCGGCAGCGACGCCGCCTGCTTCGACGCAGTCGCGCGGCGGGCACTCGGCGCCGCGCTGAGCGACGGTCAGCAGAAAGTGCGCGACGGCACCCGCGCGATGCTGGAAGCGAATCTGCGGCTCGTGCTGTCGATCGCGCGCAAGTACATGAACCGCGGCGTCGAACTGCCGGACCTCGTGCAGGACGGCTGCCTGGGCCTGATGCGTGCGATCGAGAAGTTCGAATACCGGCGCGGCTTCAAGTTTTCGACCTATGCGACCTGGTGGATCCGGCAGGCGGTCGCCCGCGCGGTCGCCGACCGCTCGCGCACGATCCGAGTGCCCGTGCACGTCGGCGACCAGTACCAGCGCGTGCAGCGGCACGCATTGCGCTTCCGCCAGCGCACGGGCCGTCGCGCGACGCCGGCCGACCTCGCCGCCGAAACCGGGATGGCCGAGGACAAGCTGCGCGCCGTGCTCGCGCTGCCCGCGGAGCCGCTGTCGCTCGACACGCCGATGCCCGACACGGACACCGGCCTCGTCGACCTGGTCGAGGACCAGACTTCGGCGAGCCCGTTCGAGCGGCTGGCGAACACGCGCATGCGCGAATGCGTGACGTCGCTGCTGCGCTCCGTCACGCCGGCCGAGGCCGACGTGCTGCGCCGGCGGTTCGGTCTCGGCGGCGCCGAGCCCGACACCTACGACGCGATTGCGCAGGACGCGGGGATGTCGCGCGAACGCGTGCGGCAGATCGAGAAGCGCGCACTCGCGACGCTGCGCACGGCCGCCGAGGCCGAAGGCGCGCACGCGTTCCTCGACGCGTAACCGGCCGCGGCGCGCGGCCGCGCGTTGGTGCTGCATCCCGGCACGAACGCCGACAGCGCCGCGCGCGGCCCGGTTCACGCCGGTGCAACGTTTGCCATTGACGCGCATCAAGTTTTGTTCGTCGCTTGCCGCGACAATATGCTGACATGCAAGATAGACCGGCGCGTGATGCGCCGCGCCCATTCCGCTTGCGCTTTCCCGGGCCCCTCTCCATGCAGACGAGCGTCAGCGAGACGAACGAGGAAAACCGGCAGATCGCGGCATGCCTGCGCGAAGCCGCGCAGTTGCTTGCCGACCAGGGCGCCAACCCCTATCGGGTTGCCGCATATCGCGCGTCGGCCGACACGATCGAGTCGCTCGACGACAGCCTGCGCACACGCTTCGACGCGGGCGGTGTCAATGCGCTCGGCGCGCTGCCGGAGACCGGCACGGGCGTCGCGCAGGCGATCGCCGAACTGCTGGTGACCGGACGCTGGCGCCTGCTCGACCGGCTGCGCGGCGAAGCGGAACGCGCGTCCGCCTTCGAAGCCGTGCCGGGCATCGGCCACGCGCTCGCGCTGCGGATTCACGACCAGTTGCACATCGATACGCTCGAGGATCTCGAACGCGCGGCCCGCAGCGGCCAGCTCGAAACGATCGCCGGCGTCGGCCCGCGCCGCGCGGCCGGCATCCGCGCCACGCTCGACGACGTGCTGACCCGGCGGCGGCGCTGGCAAGGCCATGCGCGCAACGCCGACCCCGGCACCGAACCGCCCGTCGAACTGTTGCTTTACATCGATCGCCTGTATCGCAACAAGGCCGCCGCCGGCATCCTGCCGACGCTCGTGCCCCGGCGCGTGAACGCGGACGTCAGCGTGTCGCCGCCGGTGATGCACATGACGAAAGGCGGCTGGCATTTCACCGCGCTGTGCCCGTATCCCGCGCGCCCGCAGGACGCCGTTCGCACGGCGGACTGGGTCGCGCTCTACTTCTACGACGCGTTGCAATGCGAGCATCAGCGGACGATCGTCACCGAAACGCTCGGCACGCTCGTCGGCAAGCGCATCGTGCGCGGACGCGAAATGGAATGCCGCGTGTATTACGCGGGATGAGGCGAGCGGCGCACTAGCGAGGTGCGGCAGGCCGTTGCGCAATGATGCCTGGCCAGGCCGCCTACGTACCCTCCGCCTTTGTACGACGCGCCGGATGACGATGCGCGGCGATACGCAGCAGCTTGCGAAACGACGGGCACTCGAGATGGCTCGGCGCCGGGCAAACGGCCGCATGTCGCAACGCATCGCGCACCGCACCGAGACGGCGGATCGTGCGATCGAGCTCGTCGGCCTTGTCGTCGAGCTTCGCGCGATCGATCGCAGGCCGGCCGTCCGCGCCGAACATCGCAAGGATGTCGTCCAGCGAAAAACCGGCCTCCCGGCCGAGCGCGATCAGCGCGAGGCGTTCCAGCACCGACTCGTCGTATTGGCGCCGCAGCCCGTGACGACCCATCGGCACGATCAAGCCCTTTTCCTCGTAGTAACGCAGCGTCGACGCGGGCAATCCCGAGCGGCGCGCGACTTCGGCGATGTCCAGACGACTCATGCTTGACCTCAAGTGAACTTGAAGTTGCAAGATAGTCGCTCGCATCCTTCAACACAAGCCCACCGCCATGACACCGCCGAAACCGTCCCGTCGCCCGTTGCGCCACGCAGCCGCCGCCATTCCCTGCGGAGGCGCTCGATGACCTCGTCCGGCCTCCTGCCGCGCATCCTGCTGATCGGCGCAGGCGCCACGCTCTTGATGGATTTGTGGGCTCTGTTCCGGCGCAGGATGTTCGGAATTCCGTCGCTCGACTACGCGCTGGTCGGCCGCTGGCTAGGCCACATGATGCGCGGCCGGTTCCGGCACGCGTCGATCGTCACCGCGCCGCCCGTGCCGGGCGAACGGGCGTTCGGCTGGATCGCGCATTACGCGATCGGTGCCGCGTTCGCCGTGCTGCCCGTCGCGATCGCCGGCACGGAATGGGTCGGCGCGCCGACGCCCGTGCCGGCGCTCGTCGCGGGCCTTGCCAGCGTCGCGGCACCGTTCTTCGTGATGCAGCCGGCATTCGGCTTGGGCGTCGCCGCATCGCGCACGCCGCAGCCGGCCATCGTGCGCCGGCGCAGCATCGTCGCGCATCTGGCGTTCGGCGCGGGGCTTTATCTGGCGGCGATCGCGCTGTCCGCGCCGGGTCGCTGACAGACCAGGCCGAAAACAGTCGCGCAACCGCTGCCCGGTGGAGAAAGCGTGCTCCACGTCCATCCAAGCGGAGCGGCCATCAAGACCTCACCCGCCGTCGCTGCGTTGCGCCGTTTCCTCGTAATGGTCGAGCGCGTCGAGCAGTTTGCCCGGCCGGCTCATCGCCGCCTTCAGCCGCGCGGCTTTCTCGATATCGGCCGGCGCCGTGAGTTTCGCGCCCTGATCGAGATACGTCTGCGCACGCGTATCGCCCGCTGCAGCGGCCAGACCGAACAGCGCATTCGCGGCGATCGGATCGTATCCGACGCCCTCCCCCGAGTAGTACATCAGGCCGAGACGAAACAGCGACGATGCGATGCCCTGCTCGGCAGCCAGCCGGTACCAGCTCACGGCTTCGGCGTCGTCCTTGCGCACGCCCTGCCCGTTTTCGTACATCAGGCCGAGATTGTTCTGCGCGTTCGCATTGCCCTGTTCCGCGGCACGCCGGTACCAGTTGAATGCGTCGGTATCGCTCTGAGGCACCCCGTGCCCGACGTCGTACAGATAGCCGAGGCTGTTCTGCGCCTTCGGGTTGTCCTGCTCGGCCGCCCGTCGATACCATTTCGCGGCTTCCGCGTAATCCTGCGGCACGCCCTTGCCGTCGTCGTACATCATCCCGAGGAACAATTGCCCTTTGGCCGAGCCGTGTTCGGCCGCAAGCCGGTAGAAGCGCACCGCCTCCGCCAGATCTTGCGGCACGCCTCGACCATCCTCGTATGCGCGGCCAAGATTGCCCCACGCGCTCGCGTTGTCCTGCGCGGCCGAGCGCCGATACCAGCCCACGGCCTCCGACGCGCTTTGCGGGACGCCGGTGCCGTCTTCGTAAAGCGTGCCGAGATTGTTCTGCGCGGACGAATCGCCCTGATCGGCCGCACGCCTGTACCACTTCGCGGCTTCGTCGACATTGCGCTCGATGCCGTTGCCGGTCTCGTACATCACGCCCACGTTGTACTCGCCGACCGGGTCGCCGAGCTTCGCCTTCGCCATCGCCTCGTCGAACGTCATGGGCACATCGTCGTCGTGCGCGAGCCAGACGATGCCGATCCCGAGGATCAGGACCAGCGCGAGCGCGGTGAAAATTGCAATACGGGTCTTCCGGCCGATTCGTCGTGCCTGTGCCATCTCTCGGTGTTCTCTTTATTGTTGTTGCAAACGGCGCGCCCTGACGGACGCCCGCATCATTCGCCGCCGCTGTCGATCAGGTTGTGGCGCACGCGCCCGAGCAGGCGCACCAGCGTGTCGCGCTCGTCGGGGGTGAAGCCGCGCAGCCCGTCGTCGGACACGGTATCGCCCACTTCCAGCATCTGCGGAAAGATCGCGCGCGACTTGTCGGTCAGACGGATCACGAACGCGCGGCGATCTTCGTCGTTCGCGATCCGCTCGATCCAGCCGTAGCCTTCCATCCGGTCGAGCAGCCGTGTCAGCGAGATCGGCGTGATCTCGAGCCATTCCGCAAGCCGCGCCTGATTCATCTCGCCTTTCCACGTGAGATACGCGAGCACGCGGCTTTGCGCGCGCGTCAGCCCGAGGCGCTTCGCGCGCCGGTCGAACAGGCGTCCGTGCAGGCGTGCCACGTCGGAGATCAGGTAGCCGATCCGGTTCTCGTAGGTCTTGTCCATCGGGCGATTATAGGGTCAAGCCGTTCATGACCCGCGCGACACGGCTGCGGCGATGAGCACAAATATAATAAGCGTGCTTATAATTCCGGTCATACCGGATTGCCGCCCACGGCGACCGCTCCACGGAGACACCGCTTGAATCCCCCCGCCGCCGACGCTGCCGCCTCGCCGCCCGCCCTCAATCGGCCGATGCTGACCTTGTCGATCATGCTCGCGACGCTGATCCAGACGCTCGACAGCACGATCGCGAACGTCGCGCTGCCGCACATGCAGGGCACGCTGTCCGCGTCGCAGGACGAAATCACCTGGGTGCTGACCTCCTACATCGTCGCCGCGGCGATCGCGACGCCGCTGACCGGCTGGCTGTCCGACCGGCTCAGCATGAAGCGGCTGCTGACGATCTCGATCGCGGGCTTCACGATCGCGTCCGCGCTGTGCGGGCTGTCCGAGTCGCTCGTGCAGATCGTCGGCGCGCGGTTACTGCAGGGCGTGTTCGGCGCCGCGCTGGTGCCGCTGTCGCAATCGATCCTGCTCGACATCAACCCGCGCGAGAAACAGGGTCAGGCGATGGCGATCTGGGGGATGGGCGTGATGGTCGGCCCGATCCTCGGCCCGACGCTCGGCGGCTGGCTCACCGACAGCTACAACTGGCGCTGGGTGTTCTTCATCAACGTGCCGATCGGCGCATTCGCGCTGGCCGGCGTGCTGACCTTCCTGCCCGCGCGCGCGCCGCGCCCGCACGTGAAATTCGACGCGTTCGGCTTCGCGACGCTCGCGCTCGCGATCGGTGCGTTCCAGGCGATGCTCGACCGCGGCGAACAGCTCGACTGGTTCGGCTCGTACGAGATCCGCATCGAGGCGCTCGTCGCGGCGCTCGGCTTCGCGTTCTTCCTCGTGCATACGGCGACCGTCGGCAAGGCCTCGTTCTTCAAGTCGGAATTGCTGCGCGACCCGAACTTCGCGACCGGCACGCTGTTCATCTTCGTCGTCGGCGCGGTGCTGTATGCGACGCGTGCGCTATTGCCGCCCATGCTGCAGAACCTGATGGGCTATCCGGTCGCGACGACGGGCCTCGTCACCGCGCCGAGCGGCGCAGGCACGATGATCGCGATGCTGTTCGTCGGGCGATTATTGAAATACGTGGACGCGCGCGCGCTGCTGCTCGCCGGGCTGGCGATTTCCGCGCTCGCGCTGTGGCAGATGATGCAGTACACGATCGTGCTGTCCGAGGCGGACATCGTGTGGCCCGGCGTGGTCCAGGGCTTCGGGCTGGGGCTGGTGTTCGTGCCGCTGAGCGCGCTGTCGTTCTCGACGCTGACGCCCGAGTTGCGTGCGGACGGCACGGCGACCTACAGCCTGATGCGCAACATCGGCAGCAGTATCGGCATCTCGATCGTGCAGACGCTGATGACGCGCAACACGCAGGTCGCGCACGCCGACCTCGCGACCCACATCACGCCGTTCAACCCGGCCGTGCAGGCGATGGCCGGCAGCAATCTGGACATCGCCCTGCTCGACCGCACGATCAACCAGCAGGCCGCGATGATCGCGTACCTGAACGACTTCAAGCTGATGTTCGTCGCGACGCTGCTGATGATCCCGCTGTTGCTGCTGATCCGCCCGCCGCAGAAAACGGCGAGCGTCGACGTCTCGCACGCGGCGATGGATTGACGACACGCCGGGCGCATGCATCGCGCGCGCCCGTTGCGTCGTGTCAAACCTCCCGTCAGGCCTTCATCGTGCCGGTACGCACGTAGCGTTCGTGCCACGACAGCGCCTCGGCGAGCAGATGCGGCGTGTGCTTGCCGAAGCTCTCGCGCGACGCGCGCTCGAAGTAGTCCTCGAGCATCGGCCGGTAATCCGGGTGCGCACAGGTCGCGATGACCTTGCGCGCGCGCTGCTTCGGCGACAGGCCGCGCAGATCGGCGAGCCCCTGCTCGGTGACCACCACTGCGACATCGTGCTCGGTATGGTCGACGTGGCTCGCCATCGGCACGATCCGCGAGATCGCGCCGCCCTTCGCGGTACTGGCCGACATGAAACACGACAGGTAGCCGTTGCGAGCGAAGTCGCCCGAGCCGCCGATGCCGTTCTGGATCTTCGTGCCCATCACGTGCGTCGAGTTCACGTTGCCGTAGATGTCGGCCTCGATCATCCCGTTCATCGCGATGCAGCCGAGGCGGCGCACGAGTTCGGGATGGTTGCTGATCTCTTGCGGACGCAGCAGGATCTTTTCGCGGAACGTCGCGATCTCGTCGGCAAAACGCTGCACGGCGGCCGGGCTCAGCGACAGCGCCGTGGCCGACGCGAAGCTCAGCGTGCCGTCGTCGAGCAGGTCGAGCATGCCGTCCTGGATCACTTCGGTGTAAGCGGTCAGGTTCGAGAAGCCGGCCGAGCTCAGTTCCGCGAGCACCGCGTTCGTGATGTTGCCGACACCCGACTGCAGCGGCAGCAGGTTTTCCGGCAGACGGCCGCGCTTCACTTCGTGGCGCAGGAAGTCGATCAGTTGCAACGCGATCTGCTTCGACGTAGCGTCCGGCGCGGAGAATGCGTTGCTGCGGTCCGGCGCATCGGTCTCGACGATCGCGACGATCTTGTCGGCCGGGCAGCGCAGGTACGGCTCGCCGATGCGGTCGTCGCTTTTCGTCAGCGGAATCGGCTTGCGATGCGGCGGCAGCGCGGTACCGTAATAGACGTCGTGCATCCCGTCGAGGCCGAGCGGCTGGCGCGCATTGACTTCGAGAATCACATGCCTGGCGCGCTCGAGCCACGTCTTGTTGTTGCCGATCGACGCGGACGGAATCAGCAGCCCGTCTTCGCGGATGCCCGCGACTTCGACGATCGCGACGTCGAGGTCGCCGTACAGCCCGAACCACGCGTATTGCGCGACATGACTGAGGTGGACGTCCTGATAGTCGACTTCGCCGCCGTTGATCTTGTCGCGCAGCGTCGGGTCGGACTGGTACGGCAGGCGCATCGAGATGCCGTTGGTGCGCGCGAGCGCGCCGTCGAGTTCCGGCGCGGTCGAGGCGCCCGTCAGTACGTTGATCCGGAAGTCCTCGCCGCGCGAGTGCGCCGCGTCGATATGCGCGGCGAGCGCGGCCGGCACGGCCTTCGGATAGCCCGAGCCGGTGAAGCCGCTCATCGCGACGGTCATGCCGGGACGGATCAGCGCGGCGGCTTCGTCGGCGGTGCGGACGAGCGAACGCAGGGCGGGAGCGAGGATGCGTGAAGAAGACATGGCTGTATATCTGACGCTTTTGGTCTGTCGTTGACGTCGCGGGGGGTGTCTCCGGAGCGACGCGAAGCCCTTGGGGCCGCGAGGAGCGGCCGGCACCACAGGCACGGTCGGAGTATCGCAGAGGCCATCGCCGCGAAATGTCCGCTGAATGCAAAAGATACTTACTGAATGTATCGGGTATCGAACGGCCGTTCTGTGACAGGCGCGAACCCTCGGCGCGCTGCGCCGCGCACGCAGCGGATGCACCCGAAAGGTGCGCGAAAGCGAACGACGAATCGGCCGAAACACGCGCACATTGTCCGCGCTCACGGCCGTAATGAATCTGCAAGAACCGACGCGTGATCGGCACGACCATTTGTCGCCCGCCACCGTTTTTCCTGCCTGATCGACATCAAACCGCGCACGCGCGCAGCCACCGGCGGTACGCGCATGAAAACGCCGCCGAGCCCGCGCGACAGGCCCGGGCGCCCTTGACAGTCGCGCCACGCGAACCACACTGGATCAGGTATGGCCCGCCTGTCCGAACGCCGTTTCGCGCATCCGGTTCGCAACCGACCGATGTCTGGAATACGCGGTAACACTCCCGCATGTCAGGACATTGATCGAATAAAAAGCAACAAATTACAATTCCGTATATATTTCGCCGATGGACCAAAGAAAAACTGCAACACGCTCCGAGCCCCCCCTGCCGCGCACCTGGGATGCGCGGCTGGCGCGCTCGCTTGTCCGACCGCTCGTCGACACCCCCGTCACCCCGAATCACCTCACCACCGTACGTCTGCTGATCGGCCTCGCCGGCGCCTGGTGCCTTGCGCACGGCGGTTTCGGCTGGAGCAACGCAGGCGCATTCCTGATCGTGCTGTCGAACTTCGTCGACCACACCGACGGCGAACTCGCGCGCATCAGCGGCAAAACCAGCAAGATCGGTCACTTTTACGACCTCGCGGCCGATGCGCTCGTGACGGTCGCGCTGTTCGTCAGCATGGGCGTCGGCATCGTCGCCCAGGGCGGCCAGATGGTCACGTCGCCGGTACTGCTCGGCGCGGTGGCCGGCGCGGCCGTCGCGCTGATCTTCTTCCTGCGCATGCGGATCGAATCGATCGCGGGCAAGGCCGGCACCAAGCAGGCATTCGCCGGCGGCTTCGAGACGGAGGACGTCCTTTATCTACTGCCGCTCGTGACCCTCACCAGCGGCGTCCAGCCGTTTCTGCTCGCGGCGTCGATCGGCGCTCCGCTGTTCGCCGCCTGGGTCGTGATCGACTGGTGGCGCGTCGTGCGGCGCGGCAACCGCCCGCAGAACCCGGCCGCGCAGAACCCAACCGAAATCCAGGCTTCCAAATGACTCCTAGCACGCGCGACGACTCCGTGCTGAGCCCGGCACGCCCCGCGCCTGCGCGCGCGGTTGCGGCCGATCCCGATCGCACCGTGGCCGACTGCGTCGGCCGCCTCGATCTCGACCGTCTGCGCGGCGACTACACGCGCCAGGGGTCGTTCCTGTATCTGGACGCGTTCCTGCCGCCCGACGCCTACGCGAAACTCGCGGATGCCGCGCGCGCGATGCAGCCCGGCCTGAACCGCAATTACCTGCCCGGCCACAAGCAGGGCGGCAGCGTGAGCCGTCATACGATCGACGAGCAGGCGCCGTACATCGCGGAACTGTACCGCTCGAAGGCGCTGCTCGGCTTCCTGGAGAAGGTCACCGGCGACAAGCTGATGCTGTCGCCGGACAACGATCCGCACGCTTACGCGCTGTACTACTACACGAAGCCGGGCGACCACATCGGCTGGCACTACGACACGTCGTACTACGACGGCCGCCGCTACACGCTGCTGATCGGCGTGATCGACGAATCGTCGTGCCGGCTCGACTACGAGCTGCACACGCGCAACCCGGACGTGCCCGACGAACCGGGTTCCGTGCAGATCGCCGACGGCGGCATCGTGCTGTTCGACGGCGACAAGCTGCGCCATCGCATCACGCCGCTCGGCCAGAACGAGATGCGCGTGTCGCTCACCTTCGAATACGTCACGAACCCCGGCATGCGGCCGTGGAAGCGCTTCATCTCGAACATGAAGGACGCGATCGCGTATTTCGGTTTCCGCCAGGTGTTCAAGCAACTGGCGTCGCGACGGACGAGCGGGTCATGACACGCGCCGGCCTGATCCTGCTGTCGCTCGGCACGGCACTGTTCGTCGCCCTGCTCGCGTGGCAGGGTGTCGGCGCGGTTGCGTCGACGTTCCTCGCGGCAGGCTGGGGGCTCGCGCTCGTCGCGGCATTCCACGTCGTGCCGCTCGTGATCGACGCGATGGCGATTTCCGTGATGTTCCGCCGCGGCCAGCCGGGCGCCGAGCTCGGCAACGCGCTGCGCGCGCGCTGGGTCGGCGAATCGGTAAACAGCCTGCTGCCCGCCGGACAGATCGGCGGCCCGGTGCTGATGGTGCGCCATCTCGCGCAGCGCGGCACGCGCATGGCCGATGCAGCCGCCGTCGTCACCGTCAGCACGACGATGCAGGCGCTCGCGCAGATGGCGTTCGCGCTGATCGGCATCGCCGCGTTCAGTCTCTATGCGACGCACGATTCGGTCGCGCATCTGCGCACGCCCGCGCTGATCGCCACCGGCGTGCTCGGCGCGCTCGCCATCGCGTTCTACGCGGCGCAGCGGCGCGGGCTGTTCGGCCGCGGGCTGCGCATCGCGTCGAAGCTGCTCGGCCCGCGCGACTGGTCGTCGCTGGCGACCCGCGCGGACGCGATCGACGACGCGGTCGGTGCGCTGTACCGCGATCGCGCGAAGGTCGCGAAGACCTTCGCATTGAGCCTCGTCGGCTGGATCGTCGGCACCGCCGAAGTGTGGCTCGCGCTGCACTTCCTCGGGCACCCGGTCAGCTGGCTCGACGCGCTGCTGCTCGAGAGCGTCGGCCAGGCGATTCGCGGTGCGGCGTTCGCGATTCCCGGCTCGCTCGGCGCACAGGAAGGCGGTTACCTGCTGCTCGCCCCGCTGGTCGGCCTGCCGCCCGACGCGGCGCTCGCGCTGTCGCTCGCGAAGCGCGCGCGCGAACTCGCGCTCGGCCTGCCCGGCCTGCTCTATCTGCATTTCAGTGAAAGAAACTGGCAGCGGCGCCGCGCGCCGCAGCCGCTCGCCGACTGATCGTTCAGATCCGCCGGCTTTTTGGTTGGAGAACCCATGCGAGCCATCATTCTTGCGGCAGGCCTCGGCTTGCGCCTGCAACAACCGCCCGAAGCGCAGTTCCCGAAGTGCCTGCTGCGCTTCGACGACGTGTCCCTGCTCGAGCGCCATCTGCGCGTGCTCGATGCCGCGGGCGTCGACGAAATCGTGCTCGGGCTCGGCTTCCAGTCCGAGAAGGTCGAGCAGGAGCTGAAGCGTCTCGGCCGCACCGCCGAGATCGTGCTGAACGAGCGCTACGACCTTGGCAGCGTGCTGACCGTGCACACCGTCGCCGATGCGATGACGCGCGGCGGCGACGTGCTGCTGATGGACGCCGACGTGCTGTACGACGAGAACATCCTGCACGCGCTGGTGGCCGATCAGGACAAGGCGGTCGATCGCCTGCTGATCGACCGCGACTTCGAGGCCGGCGACGAACCCGTGAAGCTGTGCCTGAAGAACGGCGTGCCGGTCGAGCTGCGCAAGCAGCTCGCGGTCGAGCTCGACTACGACACGATCGGCGAATCGGTCGGCTTCTTCCGCTTCACCGAAGGCACCGCGCGCCGCCTTGCGAAGATCGTCGCGGGCTACGTCGACAGCGGCCGCGCGAACATGCCGCACGAGGAAGCCGTGCGCGACCTGCTGCTCGAAGGCGGCCATTCGTTCGACGTCGCCGACGTCACCGGTTCGCCGTGGATCGAGATCGACTTCCCGAACGACGTCGCTCGCGCGACGCAAGAAATCCTCCCCCTGATTCAACGCACGACCGCAGGAGCCGCACGATGAATGCACGCGAACCCAACTTCTCCGAATCGCGCAGCGCACGCCTGCGCCGCATGCTCGTCAGCAACGAACTCGAATTCCTGATGGAAGCGCACAACGGCCTGTCCGCGCGGATCGTCCGCGAAGCCGGCTTCAAGGGGATCTGGGCGTCGGGTCTCGCGATCTCCGCGCAGTTCGGCGTGCGCGACAACAACGAGGCGAGCTGGACCCAGGTCGTCGACGTGCTCGAGTTCATGGCCGACGCGAGCGACCTGCCGATCCTGCTCGACGGCGACACCGGCTACGGCAACTTCAACAACGTGCGCCGCCTCGTGAAGAAGCTCGAGCAGCGCGGCATCGCCGGCGTGTGCATCGAGGACAAGCAGTTCCCGAAGACCAACAGCTTCATCGGCGGCGAGCGCCAGCCGCTCGCGGAAATCGACGAATTCTGCGGCAAGATCAAGGCCGGCAAGGACTCGCAGAGCGATCCCGACTTCTCGATCGTCGCGCGTGTCGAGGCACTGATCGCGGGCTGGGGGATGGACGAGGCGCTGCGCCGCGCGAATGCGTACGCGGAAGCCGGCGCCGACGCGATCCTGATCCACAGCAAGCTGTCGCGCCCGGACGAGATCCTGCAGTTCGCGCGCGAATGGAGCGGCAAGGCGCCGCTCGTGATCGTGCCGACCAAGTACTACAGCACGCCGACCGACGTGTTCCGCCAGGCCGGCATCAGCACCGTGATCTGGGCGAACCACTTGATCCGCGCGTCGGCATCGGCGATGCAGTCCGTCGCGCGCGAGATCCATGAAAACCAGACGCTGATCAACATCGAGGACCGCGTCGCATCGGTCAACGAGATCTTCCGCCTGCAGGACGCCGACGAATACTCGGCTGCCGAGCGCATCTACCTGTCGTCGGCGTCGCGCGCATCGAACGCGGCGATCGTGCTCGCCGCGAGCCGCGGCAAGGGCCTCGAAGCCGTCACCGAGGATAAACCCAAGGTCATGCTGCCGGTCGCCGGCAAGCCGCTGCTGCGCTGGCTCGTCGACGGCTTCAAGAAGCATGGCGTCAACGACATCACCGTGGTCGGCGGCTATCGCGCCGACGCGATCGACACGTCGGGCATCAAGCTGGTCGTCAACGAGCGCCATGCGCAGACGGGCGAGCTCGCATCGCTCGCGTGCGCGGCCGAACGGCTGAACGGCGACACCGTGATCTCGTACGGCGACCTGCTGTTCCGCAGCTATATCCTGCGCGACCTCGCGGAGAGCGAGGCCGAGTTCAGCGTCGTCGTCGATTCGTCGCTCACCGAGCCGACCAACCAGAGCGTGCGTGACTTCGCGCTCTGCTCGGCTGCGGACGACCGCGGCCTGTTCGGCCAGAAAACCTACCTGCAACGCGTGTCGAGCGACGTCGCCGCGGGCACGCCGCACGGCCGCTGGATCGGCCTGCTGAACGTGCGCGGCGCCGGCGTCGAACGCCTGAAGGCAATGCTCGCGACGCTGCAGGCGCGCCCCGATTTCGACACGCTCGACATCCCCATGCTGCTCAATGAGCTGATCGCCGCCGGCGAGAAGATCGAGGTGCAGTACGTGCACGGCCACTGGCGCGGCGTCAACGATCTGGAAGACTTCCGCCGCGCGGGCGACTTCGCGCACGGCCAGACGCCGCTCGGCGACGGGAGCGCGCAATGATCGAAGCGGCCCAGTTCGTCGAGGCCGCGCGCGAGCGCGGTTTCGACTGGTACGCGGGCGTGCCCTGCTCGTACCTGACGCCGTTCATCAATTACGTGCTGCAAGACCCGACGCTGCACTATCTGTCGGCCGCGAACGAAGGCGACGCGGTCGCGCTGATCGCGGGCGCCACGCTCGGCGGCAAGCGCGGGATCGCGATGATGCAGAACTCCGGCCTCGGCAACGCGGTGAGCCCGCTCACGTCGCTGACGTGGACGTTCCGGCTGCCGCAGTTGCTGATCGTCACGTGGCGCGGCCAGCCCGGTGTGTCCGACGAGCCGCAGCACGCGCTGATGGGCCCGATCACGCCGGCGATGCTCGACACGATGGAAATCCCGTGGGAGACGTTCCCGACCGACCCCGAACAGGTCGGCCCGGCGCTCGACCGCGCGATCGCGCACATGGACGAAACGGGCCGCCCGTACGCGCTCGTGATGCAGAAAGGCAGTGTCTCGCCGTATGAGCTGAAGGCGAACCCGGCGGCCGCGCCGCGTGCGCATGTCGCCGCGCAGTCGGCGGCCCGTGCGAAATCGCCGGCCGCGTGGCCGACCCGCCAGGACGCACTGCAACGCGTGATCGCACACACGCCGGTCGATTCGACCGTCGTGCTCGCGTCGACCGGTTTCTGCGGCCGCGAACTCTATGCGCTCGACGATCGCCCGAACCAGTTGTACATGGTCGGCTCGATGGGCTGCGTGACGCCGCTCGCGCTCGGTCTCGCGCTCGCGCGCCCCGACCTGCGCGTGGTGGCCGTTGACGGCGACGGCGCCGCGCTGATGCGCATGGGCGTGTTCGCGACCCTCGGCACCTACGGGCCGTCCAACCTCACGCACGTGCTGCTCGACAACGGCGCGCACGAATCGACGGGCGGCCAGGCGACGGTGTCGCGACATGTGTCGTTCGCGGGCGTCGCGGCCGCATGCGGCTATGCGTCGGCCGTCGAAGGCGACACGCTCGACGTGCTCGACGCCGCGCTCGACGCATCGAACCCGAACGACGGCACGTGCTTCGTGCGACTCGCGATCCGCACCGGCGTGCCCGACGGCCTGCCCCGCCCGACCGTGACGCCGGTCGACGTGAAGACCCGTCTGATGCGGCATATCGGCGCCGCGCAGGCGCAAGCCCATACCGAAGGAGCGCACTGATGCTGCTGCTGAACCCCGGCCCGGTAACGCTGACCGAACGCGTGCGCCGCAGCCTGCTGCAACCCGACCTGTGTCATCGCGAAAGCGAATTCTTCGATCTGCAGGATGAAGCGCGTGCGCGACTCGTCGCCGCGTACGAACTCGATCCGGCCGAATGGGCCGCCGTGCTGATGACGGGCTCGGGCACCGCCGCCGTCGAAAGCATGGTCGCGGCGCTCGTGCCGCAGGACGGCAAGCTGCTCGTGATCGAGAACGGCGTGTACGGCGAGCGCATCACGCAGATCGCGACGCAGTACGGCATCGCGCACGACGTGCTGAAGCACGAATGGATGCAGGCGCCCGATCTCGCGCAGATCGCCGCGCGGCTCGACGCCGGCAGCTATTCGCACGTCGCGGTGATTCATCACGAAACGACGACCGGCCGGCTGAACGATCTCGGCGCGATCGCGGAAGTCTGCCGTTCGCGTGGCGTGAAAATGCTCGTGGACGGCGTCAGCAGCTTCGGCGCCGAAGCGATCGATTTTGCCGGTGGCGTGATCGACGCGGTTGCCGCGACCGCGAACAAGTGCCTGCATGGCGTGCCGGGCGCGGCATTCGTGATCGTGCGCCGCAGCGCGCTCGCGAAGGCCGCGAGCCGTACTTACTATCTTGACCTCGGTCGTCTCGCCAAGCTGCAGGATCAGCGGAATACGCCGTTTACGCCGTCCGTGCATGCGTATTACGCGCTTGTCGAGGCGCTGCGCGAGTTCGATGAGGCGGGTGGCTGGCGTGCGCGGCATGCGCACTACAAGGCGCTTGCCGATCAGGCACAGGCCGGACTTGCCGCGCGCGGGATGCCGCTCGTGTTGCCGGAAGGTGCTTCGTCGGTCGTGCTGCGTGCGTATCGGCTGCCGCAAGGCGTCACATACGAGACGCTGCACGACGGGTTGAAGGCGCGCGGCTTCGTGATCTATGCGGGGCAAGGCGGGTTGTCGAAGGAACTGTTCCGGATCTCGACGATGGGCGCGATTGCGGCGGCTGATGTCGATCGGTTGCTGGACGGGTTTACGGCGTTGACGCGGTAAGCGCTCGCCCGCACCGTGCAGACAAAAGGCCCGCGAGGGCCTTTTGTTGATTCAACGCGGAATTCCGGGGAACGCGGCACATTTGTCCAGGTTCGGTCAGAAGGAGTCGTACGCCGTCTCGCCGAGCCGGACCTGCGGGCGACCGCTTTGTCTCATGAATCGACAGGAACTTCCGGATTGCCGCTATCGAGACTATGGTTCTCTTGTATTCCTGTCCCGCTTAGGGGCAGTAGGCGATATTTGACGGAAACGCAAACCGAAGTGCCAGGGTAGAGGCGGCTCGCCCGGATGTTCCGTGTTTCGCCCTGTCGCATACATCGGACGAGTCGGCGGATTGCGTACCGCGCTCCTGCCGCCGGGTCGCCAGATCGGGCGCAAGCGCTGCCAGGCTTCACCGACGGCCGGTGCGTGCGATGCGACATCGGCCACCGCAACGAACCATTTGAAAGGATCGATCATGCCTGCATTGGTGGAAGCGACCAAGGACGCCATCGAAAGCCTCTTGCCTGAGCTCGAGGCGATCTACAAGGACCTGCACGAGCATCCCGAACTGTCGATGCAGGAAGTGCGCACCGCACGTATTGCAGCCGATTATCTCGAAAATGTCGGCTATGACGTTACGCGGGGTGTCGGCGTGACCGGCGTCGTGGCGGTGTTACGCAACGGCGACGGTCCGACTGTAATGTTGCGCGCCGACATGGATGCGCTTCCGATGGCAGAAGCGACCGGATTGCCGTATGCCAGCACGGCGAGGGCGAAGGACGAGGATGGCCTCGAAGTGGGCGTCGCGCACTCGTGCGGCCACGACATGCACGTGACCTGGTTGATGGGTGTGACGCACCTGATGGCAGCGCACCGGGACGCCTGGCGCGGAACGCTGATGGCGGTCTTTCAGCCGGGCGAGGAAGTGGCGCGCGGCGCCCGCAGCATGATTGACGACGGCATGGCCGAACGCTTCCCGAAGCCTGACGTGATCCTTGGCCAGCACGTCATGGTTGGCGCGGCGGGCACGGTCGGCTATCGGAGTGGCACGATTCTTTCGGCGGGCGACAGTTTGAAGGTAAGGCTGTTTGGACGCGGTTCGCATGGATCGCAGCCACAAACCTCGATCGATCCGGTCATCATGGCGGCTTCGACGACGCTCCGTCTGCAGACGATCGTATCGCGGGAAATCTCCCCGCGCGATAGTGCGGTGCTGACGATTGGTGCGCTGCAGGCGGGCACGAAAGAGAACATCATCCCCGACGACGCGACGCTCAAGCTCAACATGCGCACCTTCGACGAAGACGTGCGCGAATACATGCTGGGTGCGATCCGTCGCATCTGTTGCGCGGAATGCATGGCTTCCAACGCACCACGCGAGCCCGAATTCACGACGCTCTCGAGCTATCCGCTGACGATCAACGACGCGCAGACAAGCGAGCGTGTGCAGGCGGCTTTCGAAGCACACTTTGGCGAGCGCGCCTACGAAACGCCCCCGGCAGCGGCGAGCGAGGACTTCAGCATATTCGGGCGCGAATGGGGCGTGCCATATGGGTTCTGGTTCATCGGCGGAACCGATCCGGATACGTTTAGAAAAGCGTTGGCAGAGAAAAAGCTCAACGAGATCCCCAGCAACCATTCGCCGAAGTTCGCGCCGGTACTCGACCCGACGCTGCGTACGGGGCTGGAAGCGATGCTATGTGCGGCCGGGGCGTGGCTCGACAAGCGAGATACATCGGCGTGAATTCGCACGCGGCCTACTTCGCCCTCGATCTGGTCGGGACTTTCGTATTCGCCATGAGCGGCGCTATTGCCGCTCGCCAAAAGCGGCTGGACCTGTTCGGCATCTTGTCCATCGCGTTCATGGTGGCATGCGGCGGCGGAATCGTGCGTGACGTCTGCATTGGCGCGATTCCGCCGGCAGGGCTTTCAAACTGGAGATATCTGGCGGCTTCCGTGCTCGCGACCGCGGTCGCGATTTTCGCGTATGCGCCGGTACGCCGTCTACGGCAGCCCGTCCTCTTCTTCGATGCGATTGGGCTCGGCCTGTTCTCCGTTGCGGGTGCGCAAAAGGCACTGAGCTTCGGACACAATGCGGAGCTCGCCATTTTGCTCGGCATCGTGACTGCGGTCGGCGGCGGTGTCATGCGCGACGTCGTGCTTTCGCGCCTGCCGGCCATTTTGGACCGCGAGGTCTATGCGACGGCTGCGCTCGCCGGTGCGGGCGCACAAGTTCTGTTCTCGTCCGCGCACTGGACGCAATGGTGGACGCCATGGTTCGCGACAATCCTCTGCGTCGCCATTCGGCTTGCTTCGCTTCGGTTTGGCTGGCGCTTGCCCACCTTTCGTGGGCAACGCGCCAGCGAGCTTCCCGACGACGAATAGCCTGCATGGACGTACGAATCCGACAACACCCAGGTCTTCACGATTGCATGTTTACCGCGTGCAGGTCGGCTCAAGGGAGATGCGGATTCGTGCTGCCCTTGCAAGTACAACGCGATGCACTCGATTGATGTTCCTGATCACCCACCGACACTGCATACCGCGCCGTTGTAACCCGATCCAGACAAAAAGGTTCATCGCAGATTCCGGGGAGCGCCGGGGACGAACGTCGGCGGCCGGCCACTTTCGGCCATTCGCGGTTGATGTCTAGATCGCTGACAATCGATGCAACTGATGGGAACCCGCGTCGTGGTGTCAAAGGCGAGCGCCGTCCGGAGCTCACGCCGAGACGCGAAGCCACTTCCGCTTAACGAAGCGATCGAGCGGCGTCGCATAGCCTCGTGCGATCAGTGTACTCACGGCAGCCGACAGCACCAGATAAACGCCGAGCAATAGCAGTTTCTCATTACCGTGCATCGCAGATGGTGGGTACAGCGTGCGAAGGCCCCCCCGAGCACAACGAGATGAAACAGATAAAGCTCGTAGCTGAGTTTGCCGCTCCAGCGTAGCGGCGCCAGCAGGCGAGCGCTTCCGGGAGCACCGCTGGCGTGCGCGTTGATCAGCAGCACGGCCGTGCCGAGCGCGATGCCGGTCACGCCGAAGACGTGGCTTTGCGCGATGGGCCACGCAATCCAGAAAGTCAACGACGCGAAATTGACGAGCCAGAACGACACGGCCACGCCGAGCGGCGCATGATTGCTGAATATTGCCACGCTGACCGCCGCAAGCCCGTTGACGAGGACGAGCAACAGGAGCAGGCATGGCATGATGCGTGCGGTGCGCGACACATAAAAAGTTCGCGCATCGATTGCACCGAGATAGCCCCATCGGCGCCGAGCATTTGACGTGATCAGGTAGCCGGAGATGACGAAGAACATCGTGACGCCATAGTTGCCGTTCCGGACCACGGCATGCATGGCATCCCAGCCGAATGCCTACGCGACGGCCGTATCGCGCAGCACCTACGCTATGTTGAAGTGGTGCAGCAGAACGAGCAGGATCGACACGCCGCGCTGCGTATCGATCCGCAGATTGCGGGGGCCGGGCTCACGGTCTCTGTCCCGGCGTCGCGTCTGCGGACGTGGGTAGCGCCTGCAGAAACGCGTTGCGCAGGCAGATAGTTGCCTCAGCACCAACCGTATCGTGGGTCCAGATTCGACCACACAAGGATGCTCGACGAGACTGTCTACATCGCCGACAATTGATTTTCATTTCGCAGACGATATCGCACCCATGTTGAGAAGAGAAGTATTCGTCATGTTTCTATGCATGGCTTTGTTCACAGGCAACGCATCTTCAGAACAACCACAGAGGCCACCTGGGCCAGTAATGATGGTCCATTTCGATTTCTACCCCAAGGACCGGGCGCGAATTCGGGCCCTGGAACATCGGCTAGCAAGCGCGATAAAGCGTGCGGGCGTCGGCGAACTTGGCGAGACCGAGTTTCATGTTGACGGCAATGACGGATATTTGTATATGTACGGTCCCGATCCCGATCGACTGTATATGGTAGCGGGACCAATACTGAAATCGTCCAAACTGATGGCCGATGCCGAGGTGACGAAGCATTATCGTACCCGAGCCGAAACGTTCGTAATACACCGGGATAGCATCCGGTAAGGCTTCGACTTTCGAGCGGTCAACGGATCACATGTCGAACTTCCTGGCGGGCCTGCCACACACCGATCAATCATGACGGTTCGCCAACGGAACGTTGTCGGCCCATCATGGGGCGAATCGCGCCGGTCGCCCTCGGCCCTGGCTTTGCTGAGGCGAGAGATACTGCCGTGCGCACCAAATAGTGCGTGGTGCGTGATACGGGCATGAAGACAAAGACTGATGCCCGAAAACCGGATGTCGCGACGCAAGCCCACCTGAGAAGACTCGTGGTGGAAGCGGTTCGAGGGGAATGACGCAGACCGGAGCGGCGTCGACGTTTGGCGTAAGCCTGCGAGCGGTCAGCAAATGGATGAAGTTGTCCAGAGAAGGCGGCGTACGAGCGTTGAAGCCCCGCAAAAAGGGCCGCCGCCCTGGCGGCGGACGGTTGGATGCTCGTCAGGGTAGCCGGATTCGTGGGCTGATCGTGAGCAGGATGCCGGACCATCTGGCGATGCCGTTCTACCTGTGGACGCGCGAGTGCGTCGCGAGCCTGATCGAGCGGGAATATGGTGTCACGGTTTCGCCGACGACAGCCGGGCGCTATCTCAAGGCGTGGGGCACGAGTGCCCGGAAGCCGGTGCGCCGCGCGTACGAACGAAACGATGCGGCGATCGCCCGCTGGCTGAATGAGGACTACCCGAAGCTCGTGAAGGAAGCGACGCAAGAAAAGGCCACCATCCATTGGGGCGATGAAATGGGATTGCGCAGTGACCATGTGAACGGAAAGAGCTTTGCGCCAATGGGCCAAACGCCAGTGGTGCGCGCCACCGGCCAGCGCTTTGGTTGCAACATGATCTCGGCGATCACCAATCGCGGTGAGTTGTCCTTCATGATCTTCGAGGGCAAGTTCAAGAAAGCCGTGTTTATCGAGTTCATGAAGCGCATGCTCAGGCAGGCAACACGCAAAATCTATCTGATCGTCGAGGGGCATCCGGTGCATCGGTCGGTCGCTGGACGTCCATGGAAAAACCGGCACCGGGCTCCCCGCCAACGCTGACGGGTCGGACGGCATGACGCACGGCTGGGGATGGTTCGTCGGATGGGCGCGGCGTGACGGCAAGACTCTTGTGTTCGCGAGACTGATACAGGACGATGGTGCGGGACCGCAGAAAACGCCCGTCGGAGGAGGTATCCGGAATTTAGTGTGTGAGGCGGGTTGAGATTCAGACTCCAATGTTGAATCGTTCCGGGTAAAGCAGCGCAAACTGGGTCATCGCGCTCTTCCAATCGTGCCGGGAACCGGTCCACTTGGCCACGACGTTGCGCAGCGCCAGCCAGATCAGTTTGAGCGCGGCCTCGTCCGACGGGAAGTGGCCGCGCGCCTTGATGATCTTCCGAAGCTGCATGTGCAGCGACTCGATCGCGTTGGTCGTGTATACAATTTTCCGGATGTCAGGTGCGAAGGCGTAGAACGGAATCACCTGATCCCAGGCCCGGCGCCAGAGGGCGGCAATCGGGGGGTATTTCGTACCCCACGGGCTCGCGTCGAACGCATCCAGCGCCACGGTGGCCGCTTCGGCCGACGGTGCCCGATAGACCTCCTTGAGCGCCGCTGCAACCGATTTCCTGTCTTTCCAGCTGGCGAAGTCCAGCGAGTTCCGGATCAGATGCACGATGCAGGTCTGGACCGTCGTTTCCGGGAACACCGTGTTGATCGCTTCCGGGAAGCCCTTCAAGCCATCGACCACGGCGATCAGGATGTCCTGCACGCCGCGCAGCTTCAGGTCGTTCACCACCCGCAGCCAGAACTTGGCCCCCTCGGTCTGCTCGATCCAAAGGCCCAGCACGTCACGCGTGCCGTCGCGGCGCACGCCCAGCGCCAGGTAGATCGCCTTGTTGCGCACAACGCCTTCGTCGCGGATCTTGACGCGCAAGGCGTCGAAGAACACGACCGGATACATCGGCTCGAGCGGCCGCTGCTGCCACTCACGCACTTCGTCGATCACCGCGTCAGTGACGGTGCTGATGAAGTCCGGCGACACTTCGATGCCGTACATCTCCTGCAGGAAGCCCTGAATCTCCCGCACGCTCATGCCGCGGGCGTACATCGCGATGATCTTGTCGTCGAAGCCGGTAAAGCGCCGTTCGCCCTTGGCGATCAGCACCGGATCGAAGGTGCCTTCGCGGTCGCGCGGAATCTCGACGTCGAGCAGGTCGTCATCGGTCGCGATGCGCTTGCGGCTGGTGCCGTTGCGATGGTTCGTGCTGCCGGCCGGCTTGGCTTCGCCCTTCTCGTAGCCGAGGTGGTGGGCCAACTCGCCGCCCAGTGCGCGCTCGAAGATCGCCTTCTTGAGCGCCGCGAGCTGCTCGTTGATCGTCGCCCGGTCCAGCGTTCCGGGCACCAGTTGCTTGATCAGTTCCGGGTCCAGGTTCAAGCCCTTGCCCGGTTCTATCGTCACTTCTTCCTTGCGTTTGCGTGGCATAAAAGTGGCTCCTTGGCCGTCAGTTTATGCATCACACACAAAAGACCGGATAGGCTCCCGTCGGATTGCGGGCTCGCGACGCGTTTCTATCCGAACGTCACAGCCAGATCGCGCCTCTTGCGTCCTCAAGACGCTGAAATCGTCCGTGCAGCGAGCATCCGCTTCATGTGGCAGCGCACGTCGATGTCGTTTGGGGCAGAGACGTTCGAACCTGCCACCTAGATGAACCTCGCTGCCAGTTGCGATGCCTTCGACTGATGGCCGTTACTCGGTCCACGTCGTCTCGGGCGCCTCAATTAATTTAATGTCCGCTTCGCGGAAAGTTGATCGTCCCTTGTGGGTCAGCAAGCGACACCCACGAAAATCGGTGAAACCCTCTCCCAACGCGACCATGAAAATCCTCCGCTTCGCCCCGCTACTGGCGCTCGCCGCCGCCCCCGCCGCTCAAGCCGCCGAGAACCAGACTTGCGACGACGCAACCCTCGTCGCAGTTGCCCGCTGGGCCGGCATCACGAACGCGCGCCTTGCCGCGCGCGACACGGACCGGCTCGTCGTCGCGTCGGCGTGCAAGGTCATGCCGAACGCGCCGGAAACAACGATCGTGGCTGCCGCATTCGACTCGCTTCCGAAGAGCGAGAACCCGGACGACAGCAACAAGCTGCAGGTCGTCGCGCTCGTCGAGGGTGGCAAGGTCGTGGCAGCCGAACGGTCGGTGGTTCAGGAAGATGTCGTGACGGAGATCGGCGAGCACAGCTATCAAATCGACACGGCACCCTACCGCCTGTCGCCCGACGTGCGGGCGTTCGGCGTCGTATTCACGAGCAGCGCACGCGGGCCGAGCTGCCCCGATGCCGATGCCAGCGAGGAGCTGACGCTGTGGGTGCGCGAAGGCAACCGCATCCGTCCGGTGTTCGGCACCAACCGCTACGGATGGGTCGCCGTCGAAGGTGAAGCCTGCGGCCCGGGCGTCGGCGACGCGAACAGCGAAGAGGCGCGCATGACGATTGCCGTCGAGAAGACTTCGAGCCACGGCCTCGCGGACCTGTCGATCACCGCCCACATCACGAAGACGCAACGCAAGGACGGCAATTATTCCGAGACGGGCAAGCGCACCGCGCGAACGATCGTCCACTACGACGGCAAGACGTATGGGATCGATATGTTCCGAAACTTCTGGTATTCGCCCGCCGCGATGAAGCGCTTCAAGTAAAACCGCGGCGGCCCACCCTGCCCGCCTACTCCACCACTTTCGGTCCGCGCGCCTCGGAGGCCGTCGCAACGCGCCACGCATCGTCATTTACCCGTCGTGCCTCGCGCGCGGCGAAGCGACCCCTCAACCGCAGGAATGGCTTCTCGACGACGAAGTAACTGGCGCTCGCGGCCAGCAGCGCCCACACGATCCCGAGGCGAAGCCAGCGCGAAATACCGGCCGGCAAAACGGGGCCGATCGGCGCGCAGCGGCCGTGATGAATGGGCATAATGACAAGCCTTGTCCGGCGGCGGCCGGTCCGATGCCCACACAACGAATCTTGCGGCGCTGCAATATGCGCTTTCCGTCTTGCGCGTATCGCGCCCGCGCACCGGCCGTGCTGCATCCGCCCTTCTACCGACCCTCAACCGGAGCCAGCCTGTGTACCCACCGATCGAACCCTACGCCCACGGCCACCTCGATACCGGCGACGGCCATCGCATCTACTGGGAGCGCTGCGGCAACCCGGCCGGCAAGCCTGCCGTGTTCCTGCACGGCGGCCCGGGCGCGGGCTGCAGCCCCGACCATCGCCGCCTGTTCGATCCCGAGCGCTACGACATCCTGCTGTTCGACCAGCGCGGCTGCGGGCGCTCGACGCCACACGCGAGCCTCGAGCACAACACGACATGGGATCTGGTGGCCGACATCGAGCGGCTGCGCGAGATGGTCGGCGCGCAACAGTGGCTCGTGTTCGGCGGCTCGTGGGGCAGCGCGCTCGCCCTTGCCTACGCGCAAACGCATCCGCAACGCGTGAGCGCGCTCATCGTGCGCGGCATCTTCACGATGCGTCGCGCGGAATTGCTGTGGTACTACCAGGAAGGCGCGTCGTGGCTGTTCCCTGACCTGTGGGAAGCATTCCTCGCACCGATTCCGGAAGCCGAGCGCGGCGACCTGATGGCCGCCTACCATCGCCGGCTGACAGGCGATGACGAAGCCGCGAAGCTCGAAGCCGCGCGCGCATGGAGCATCTGGGAAGGCCGCACGATCACGCTGTTGCCCGATCCGGCGCTGGCCGCACACTTCGCGGACGGCCACTACGCGCTCGCGTTCGCACGGATCGAAAACCACTACTTCGTGAATCGCGGGTTCGTCGACGAAGGCCAGTTGCTGCGAGACGCGCATCGCCTCGCCGGCATTCCTGGCGCGATCGTGCAGGGCCGCTACGACGTCGCGACGCCGGCGCGCACCGCGTGGGATCTCGCCAAGGCGTGGCCCGACGCGACGTTCGAAATCGTCGCCGATGCCGGGCACGCGTACAACGAGCCGGGCATCCTGAAGGCGCTGCTCGCGGCGACGGACCGGTTCGCCGCATAAGCCGCATAAGCCGCGGTACGACACCACACGGCGCGCTGCAGCCGGGC
Source organism: Burkholderia sp. WTPI3 (assembly GCF_021483755.1). Lineage (NCBI taxonomy): Bacteria > Pseudomonadati > Pseudomonadota > Betaproteobacteria > Burkholderiales > Burkholderiaceae > Burkholderia > Burkholderia sp. WTPI3. The sequence goes on from NZ_JAGIXF010000004.1 coordinate 136,298, forward strand.
CTGCCGGCCTGCCCGCGCCGCCCGATCACAGCGCGGCTTCGACAATCGTCCTGCCGTGGATCGCGCGCTCGACGAGCTGTTCGTCCCCGACCTTGCGGATCGCATCGTCGAGCAATCCTTCCGGCTCTTCGGTCGCCACCTTCAGCAGACCCGACAGGCCACGCGCATCGAGCACCACCAGCGTCTCCATCGAATCCGCGCGGCTCACGAGCACACGGCGGAACGCCGGGCCCGCGCCGAAGCTCGCGCAAAGCTCAATCGTCTCGTTGCCGAGCGTGTAATCGAAGTGCTTGATCATGTCCGCCGCCGTTGCAAGGGTATGGCGCCGCGCGACGGCGCGGCGCCATAACGTCGACGCACCCGCGCGTGCCGCCGGCGCCGGATCGGGGTCCGATCCATTCGCCGGCATGACCATGCTAGGCGTGCAGTATTAACGAGGACTTAAACGCCGCAACAGCGCCACCGCGGGCCGATCACGCCGTGTTACGGCGCCTCCTCGTCGAGCGGCTCGACCGTCACGCCGACCTTCAGTTCCTGATCCGCGCCGCCGCCGCGGATCACACCGCGCAGCGGCGTCACGTCCGCATAGTCGCGGCCGATCGACAGCATCACGTAGTCGTCGCCCGGTGCGCGGTCGTTGGTCGGATCGAGCTGCAGCCAGCCGCCATCCTCCGGCCACGCTGGGTCGTACACGTCGACCCACGCGTGCGACGCATCCGCGCCGATCAATCGTGGCTGCCCTGGCGGCGGCTGCGTGAGCAGATAGCCGCTCACATAGCGAGCGGCAAGCCCGAGCGAGCGCAGCGCGCCGATCATCACGTGCGCGAAATCCTGGCACACGCCCTTGCGCAAGCGCAGCGCATCGAGCGCGGTCGTCGTGATGTCGGTACTGTTCGGCGTGTATGCGAAATCGGCGTGAATCCGCCGCATCAGATCCCATGCCGCCTGCACGAGCGGCCGCTGCGGCGTGAAGCTCTCGGCCGCATATGCGGCCAGTTCGGGATCGCACGCCACATGCGGCGACGCGAACACGAATTCGCTCGCGGCATCGTACGGTTGCCCCGCACGAAACCGCAGGCGCTCGCGCACGGCCTCCCAGGCCGTCGCACGTTCGGCATCGGGGTTCGCGATCGCGGGCGGCGGCGCACCGCGTGCCCCTTGCGACCACACTGGGGTCGTCACGCGTACGGTGCTACGACTGCGCACGAACAGCGTGTCGTGCGGCTGATTCAGCGCGAACGACGCGCGTGCGTTGCCGAATGCGTCGATCTCGGTGCCGACCGCTTCCGGCCTCGGTTCGATCTCCAGCGCGAACGACAGCACCTGCTGGCGCAGCGTCGCGAGCGGCTGCAGCCGCGCCTGATGCTGCGCGGATTCGACGCGCGCGGCGTAACGGTACTCGGTATCGTGCGTCACGCGCAGCAAACGGCCGGGCGCGACGGCAGCCGGCGTGGCCGGCACGGTCGACGCTGCCGGTGTTTTCGGCTCGGTGCGTGTCGCCGCCGTGGCGTTGCCGGAACCGGATGCAGGCGGCGTCTTCGCCGTGTGTTTCGGCGTCACCATAGCGTTCTGCCCGCCTCGCGCACGTGACTGAAATAGCGTTCGCCGATCCGGTTCGACAGATCCCACACGGCCTTCACCGTCGTATCGAGCGCTTCGAGCAGCTTGTCGTGCCGGCCGTCATTGCCGGTTTCGCACAGTTCGTGCAGCGACCAGGCAGGCACGTCGGGAATCGTCTCGGCCAGCTCGGACAGCGCATAGCCTTCGCCGCGCTCGACCTTCGTCAGCCGGCCGCGCAGCGCCTGCACGACCCAGCCGAGCGAGCGCGGGTTGTCGGTGTCGAGCACCGCGAGCGACAGCAGTGGCGCGACGTCGAAGCCGCGCTGGAAACGCGAGCGGAACGTGATCGTGCTGTCGAACAGCTCCAGCACGAGTTCGAAGCCGTCCTGCCGGTGCACGGCGCCCTCTTCGAACGCGAACTTCAGCACGCTGCACAGGAAGTCCAGCCGGTCGATCTGCCGGCCGATCGACAGCAGCCGCCAGCCGTCGTCGCGCGTCATGTTGTCGGTCTGCGCGCCGGTGATGGCGCCGAGCAGCAGCCCGAGGCGTTCCAGCAGTTGCAGCGCCTCGTTGCCGATCTGCTCCTCGGCTTCCGGATGATCGGCACTGTCGGCAAAGAGTTGCGTCGCGTCGTCGATCAACCGCCACTGATCGCTCGACAACCGCTCGCGAATCGCGGCGGCCGCGCCGCGCATCCCGAACAGGCAGGATGCGATGCCGGATGTGCGGTCCGCGCCGCGCGTGAGCGACGTCGCGAGCGCATGCTGGAACGCGCGCGGCGCATCGACGGCGTTCGGCGCGTCAGCGGCAATCAAGCCGGTATCGCGGCACAGCGTGTCGATCAGCTCCAGATGGGCGGGGCTGTCGACGTCGTCCTCGCCGCGCAGCCGCTCGAGCGCGGCACGTGCAAGACGCATCAGGTTGGTCGCGCGCTCGGTGTAGCGGCCGAGCCAGAACAGGTTCTCGGCCGCGCGGCTCGCGATCGCGCGCGGGCGCCCGACGAGATCGTCGGGGCCGAGATGCGTCTGCAGCAGCGTCGTCGAATCGACGATGCCTTCGGTCATCACCCACGTATCGACGGTGCTGCCGCCGCTCGGCATCGGCGCATTGAACAGCGTGTCGCGCGTGCCGACCCGCGACAGTCCACCCGGCAGGAGACGCCAGCGCTGCGCGCCGTCGGCGAACGCGAACACGCGCAGCAGCAGCGGCTTCGGCACGATGCGCGCGCCGCCGTTGCCGTCGTGCGCGTCGTGTCCCGGCCAGGTGGGCGCCTGCGACAGCGGCAGGTCGGCCTGCACCGTGTAATGCTCGGGCCGCGCCAGAATCCGCGCACGCCACTCGGCAAGTTGCGCCTGCGTGAGCCGCGCGCCGATCACCGGATCGAACGCGCCGCCCGCCTGCGCATCGGGCGGATACGAAGGCTTCACGATGCTGCGCGCGAGTTGCGGCAGCGCATCGTCGCACGCGGCTGCCTCGCCGCACCACCACGAATGCACGGCAGGCAGCGTCAGCGTTTCGCCGAGCAGCCCTTCCGCGAGGCGCGGCATAAAACCGAGCACGCCCGGCGATTCGAGAAAGCCCGAGCCCGGCGCGTTCGCGAGCAGCACGTTGCCGGCGCGCACGGCCTGCAGCAGCCCCGGCACACCGAGCAGCGAATCGGGCCGCAACTCGAGCGGATCGAGCCACGCGTCGTCGACGCGGCGCAGGATCCCGTGCACGGGTTCGAGCCCGCGCAGCGTCTTCAGGAATACGCGGTTGTCGCGCGCGGTCAGGTCGCCGCCCTCGACCAGCGTAAGGCCGAGATAACGCGCGAGATATGCATGCTCGAAATAGGTCGCGCTGTGCGGCCCCGGCGTCAGCAGCACGATCCGCGATTTCCTGGCGGCCGGGCTCAGCGCCTGCATGCTCTGCAGCAGCGAACGGTACGCGGACGCGAGCCGCTGCACGCGCAGCCCGCGGAATCCGCGCGGAAAGAGCCGCGACACGATCAGCCGGTTTTCGAGCAGATAGCCGAGGCCCGCCGCGCCCTGCGTGTGCTGTGCGACGATCCGCCATTGCCCGTCGGGCCCGCGCGCGAGATCGAACGCGACGACGTGCAGCCACGTATCGCCCGGCACGCGTGCGCCGCGCATCGCGCGCAGGTAGCCGGGATGCCCGGTCACGAGCGCGGGCGGCAGCAGCCCGCGCTGCAGGATCGTCTGCGGCCCGTACAGGTCGGCCATCGTCGCGTTCAGCAGCCGTACGCGCTGCAGCACGCCGCGCTCGATGGCAACCCAGTCCTCGGGCGTGACGATCAGCGGTAACAGGTCGAGCGACCATGGCCCGACCGCGCCGTCGCCCGCGCGTTGTTCGTGCAGTTGATAGAACAGGCCGTTCTCGCGCATGCGCCGCTGCAACGCATCGGCGCGGCGATCGAGGTCGGCCACGCCGTCGCTGCCGAGCGACGTGAAAAAGCTGCGCCACGCCGGTGCGAGCAGCGGCGCGTTGAGGCCGGCGGCGCTGCCGCGCAGTTCGTCGTAGCGGCCTGCAGCGGCAGGCGCGGCGAGCGCGGCGGCCAGTTCGGCGGCGTCCGGCTGCGCGCCGGTATCGAAGAGCGTGGACATCGCGTCGTCGGCGGCGAGATCGTCGGGGTGAATGGGCGGCACGGGGGTCGTTCCGTCGTCAGGATGCGGCAGCGCCCGCGCGCCGCCGCATCGGCAATCGAACTCGGCAGGCGCGGCGAGCGGGCGCAATCTGCCCGCATCCTAGCACTCCGTCGGGCTCGCCATCGGCCAGCGGGCCGGGAACGCGCGAATGGCGCATCGACATCCGTCCTTTCATCCGGAGATCAGGGCCGTCGCAAGTCGAGCGTGAACGGGAATTCGCGGCTCGGCGCGGCGGCCTCGGCCGTCATCCGTCCCGGCGTGTGTCCCATCGCGACGAAGCGCGCGAGCCGGCGGCTTTCGGCCTCGTAGGCGTTGACGGGAAACGTCGCGTAATTGCGCCCGCCCGGATGCGCGACGTGATACCGGCAGCCGCCGAGCGAGCGCTGCAGCCACGTATCGACGATGTCGAACGTGAGCGGCGCATGCACGCCGATGGTCGGATGCAGCGCCGACGGCGGCGCCCACGCCTTGTAGCGCACGCCCGCGACGTACTCGCCGACGGTGCCGGTCGGCTGCAGCGGCAGCGCGCGGCCATTGACGGTCGCGACGTACCGGTTGTCGTTCAGCCCCGTCATGCGCACCTCGAGCCGTTCGACCGACGAATCGACATAGCGCACGGTACCGCCGCTCGCCCCCTCCTCGCCCATCACGTGCCACGGCTCCAGCGCGCCGCGCAGCGACAGTTGCATCCCGTTCACCGCGATCTGGCCGAACAGCGGGAAGCGGAATTCGAAGTGCGGCGCGAACCACGCGGAATCGAACGCGAAACCGGCGTCGCGCAGTTCCGCCAGCACGTCGTCGAAATCCATCCTCAGGAACGCCGGCAGCATGAAGCGATCGTGCAGCGCGGTGCCCCAGCGCGTGAGCGGCGTCGTATACGGCGCGGCCCAGAAGCGCGCGACCAGCGCACGCAGCAGCAGTTGCTGCACGATGCTCATCCGCGCGTGCGGCGGCATCTCGAATGCGCGCAGTTCGAGCAGGCCGAGCCGCCCGGTCGGCGAATCGGGCGAATACAGCTTGTCGATGCAGAATTCGCTGCGGTGCGTGTTGCCGGTCACGTCGATCAACAGGTTGCGCAGCACGCGGTCGACGAGCCACGGCGGCATGTCCTGCCCGTACAGCAGCTTGTTGCGCTGGATCTCGGCAAACGCGATGTCGAGTTCGTAGAGCTGGTCGTTGCGCGCCTCGTCGACGCGCGGCGCCTGGCTCGTCGGGCCGATGAAGAGCCCGGAGAACAGGTACGACAGCGACGGATGGTTGTGCCAGTACGCGATCAGGCTCGCAAGCAGGTCCGGGCGGCGCAGGAACGGGCTGTCGGCCGGCGTCGCACCGCCAAGCACGAAGTGGTTGCCGCCGCCGGTGCCGACGTGCCGGCCATCGACCATGAACTTCTCGCTGGAAAGCCGCGACTGCCACGCGGCGTCATACAGGAATTCGGTCTGATCGACGAGTTCGCCGAAGCTCCTGGCCGGATGAATGTTTACCTCGATCACGCCGGGGTCGGGCGTGACCTGCAGCAGCTTGAGCCGCGCATCGCGCGGCGGCGGATAGCCTTCGAGCACGAGCTTCACGTCGAGCGCGTGCGCGGTCAGCTCGATCGCCGCGAGCAGGTCGAGATAATCCTCGAGCGCGGCCAGCGGCGGCATGAAGATATACAGGATGCCGTTGCGCACTTCGGCGCACAGCGCGGAGCGCGTGATCCACGCGGCCGATTCGAAGCGCTCGGGGCGACGGTGTGCGTCCTGCGCGCCTTGTGCGGTGACCCCGGCACTTGCTCCCGTGCCGTCGTTGCGCCACTGCATGACGGTCTGGGCAGACGCTTCACGATGCACGCCTGCCAGATAGCGCGGCGCATCGGCGGCGCCCGCGTGTCGCGCGCGCAACGCCGCCGCGTCCGGCAGCGCGTCGCGCGGCGCGAACGGATCGCGTTCGACCAGGTACGGATAGTCCGCGCTGCCGACCCACGGCAGCGAATCGAGCGGCAGCCGATAGCCCATCGGCGAATCGCCGGGCACGAGATACATGCGCTCGTCGCGGAAGAACCACGGCCCCGTCTGCCAGTGCGGGCCGTCGAGGTCCGGCCGATCGAGGCCCGGCACCTTCTCCGTGCGCTTGATCGGCAGCACGTAACCGACCACGCTGTCGAGCTGCTGCTCGAACACCTTGCGCAGCCGCGCGCGTTCGAGTTCGTCGTCGAGACGCGAATCGAACGGGTCGACGTTGACGGGCAGCCGGCGTTCGCGCCACAGGTAGTACCAGACGTCCTCGTAACCGGGCCGCACGAATTCGTCGGTCAGCCCGAGCCGCGCGGCCAGCGCGTCGATGAAGCGCTTCGCGTCGCCGGTCGTGCAGGCGGACGGCTCGCGCTCGTCGGCGAACAGCGACGGATCGTGCCACACGGGCTGCCCGTCGGCGCGCCAGAAGATCGACAGCGCCCAGCGCGGCAACTGCTCGCCCGGATACCACTTGCCCTGCCCGAAATGCAGGAAACCGCCCTCGCCGTATTCGGCGCGCAGCCGCTGCACGAGTTCGGTCGCATAACCGCGCTTGGTCGGGCCGAGCGCATCGGTGTTCCATTCGGCGCCGTCGCGATCCTCGATCGACACGAAGGTCGGCTCGCCGCCTTGCGTCAGCCGCACGTCGCCAGCCGTCAGCGCGCCGTCGACCTGCGCGCCGAGCGTGCGCACCGCGTCCCATTGCTGCTCCGTATACGGCTTCGTCACGCGCGGCGATTCGTACACGCGCGTCACCGTCATCGCGTGCTCGAACGAGACTTCGCATTCGTCGATCAGCCCTTCGACCGGCGCCGCGCTGGTCGGCTGCGGCGTGCACGCGAGCGGGATATGGCCTTCCCCGGCGAGCAGGCCCGACGTCGGGTCGAAGCCGATCCAGCCCGCGCCCGGCAGGTAGACCTCGCACCACGCGTGCAGGTCGGTGAAGTCGACCGACGTGCCGCTCGGGCCGTCGAGCGCCTTCACGTCGGGCGTGAGCTGGATCAGGTAGCCGGATACGAAGCGCGCGGCGATGCCTAGATGGCGGCATAGCTGCACGAGGAGCCATGCGCTGTCTCGGCACGATCCGGATGCGAGTTCAAGCGTTTCTTCGGGCGTCTGCACGCCCGGTTCCATCCGCACGAGATAACCGATGTCGCGCTGCAACTGCTGGTTCAGCGCGACGAGGAAGTTCACGGTGCCGGCCGGCGTGCGGTCGACGCCGTCGACGTATGCACGGAACAGCGGTGCGGCACTCGTTTGCGGATCGCATGCGAGATACGGCGCGAGTTCGGTCTTCAGCGCGTCGTCATAGCTGAACGGGTATTGCTCCGCACTCGCTTCGAGAAAGAAGTCGAACGGGTTGTACACCGACATCTCGGCGACCAGATCGATCGTGATCTCGAAGTGCTCGGTGCGCTCCGGAAACACGAGCCGCGCGAGATAGTTCGAGAACGGATCCTGCTGCCAGTTGATGAAGTGCTGCGCCGGGTCGACCGTCATCGAATACGCGACGATCGGCGTCCGGCAGTGCGGCGCGGGCCGCAGCCGCACGATCTGCGGGCCGAGGTTCACGGGCCGGTCGTAGCGGTAGCGGGTGGTGTGATGCAGCGCGACGTGGATGGGCATGGGGAAGCCGCTCGGTTCGGGTTGGGCCGCCCGCGCGCGCCGCGTCGCCGCTGCTGCGGCGGCACGGCACGACGGGTTCGGCGAAAGTACGTGTCAGACCAGTTCCGGCGACTGCACGACGCTGATCTCGACGCCGACGGCGCACGCGCCGAGCCCCGTGACCGGCTGCGCATCGCGATAGTCGAGGCCGACGGCGATGCGCACATAGCGCTCGTCCGGACAGCGGTTCATGAACGGATCGAAGCCGACCCAGCCGAGCCCTTCGACATAGGCCTCGGCCCATGCATGGCCGGCCGGCTGCTGCCTCAGCGCAACGCCCTGCTGCTGCGCGGCGAGCGCCGCGTGCGGCGCACCCTGCGACTGCGCGGCATGCGACGCGCCGAGCGCCTGCTGCATGCCATCGCCGCTCTGCAGCGCGAGTGCTTCCTCCGCGTCTTCGCCGCCGGCACTCTGCTTCGCGTCGGCGATGCGCTGCATCGCGCTGTCGGCGAGCACGTAGCCGGAGATATAGCGCGCGGGCACCTTCAACGCACGCGCGGCCGCGATGAACGCGTGCGCATGGTCGCGGCTCGTGCCCTCGCCGTTTTGCAACGCGGTTTCGGCATCGACGGGCGCGTCCGCCGCCAGGTTCGGCGCGTAGGCGATGCGACCGTGCACTTCCGTCATCAGCCAGTGCAGCGCATCGAGGCTGTGCGGCTCGATCGGCAGCGCCTGCGCCAGCTCGCGCACGAGTTCGCCCGCTTTCGTGAGCGCGGTCTCGCGCTCGAAGATCCAGGGCGGCGCATAACCCTCCGGATTGCCGACGATGCCCGCACGATCCTGTGTTTCGACGACGCCGGCGGCGACCACGACGATCTCGTGCTTCGCACCGCGCTCGTGACGCACGAGATCGATCCGGTTGCCGAGCCCGTCCGCATACGACAGCGTCGGCTCGACGCCGTCGATCGTGACCTGCCACGCGCGCACCGTCTGCCCGGGCCCCGATTGCGGGCGCAGCCGCAGCCGTTGCAGCGCATGGGTGGCTTGATCGTCGAACTGATAACGCGAAATGTGTCGAATGGCGAGTCGCATGGCTAAGTCTCAGTCGAAGTTGTAGGCCTGGGCGATGTCGATCCCGAGGCTGTTGTTGCGGCCGATGAAGTCGGTCAGGAACTCGTGCAGGCCGCTCTTGAAGATCCGCTCGACCGTGGTATCGGACAGCATCTGCAGGATCTTCGTGGCCGTGTCGTGACACGGGTGTGTCACGCCGTAATCCTTCGCGAGCAGGTTCAGGCTCGACACGACGCGCCCGTAGCAATAGCGCAGCGAACGCGGCATGCGGCCGTTCAGGATCAGGTAGTCGGCGATGTTCATCGGCTTGTACTGCACGTCGTACACCCAGCGATATGACCGGTGTGCGGCCACGCAGCGCAGGATCGTCTCCCACTGGTAGTTGTCGAGGATCGTGCCGACGTGCGACACCGACGGCAGCAGCAGGTGGTATTTCACGTCGAGGATGCGCGCGGTGTTGTCCGCGCGCTCGACAAATGCGCCGATCTGCGCGAAGTCGAAAATCTCGTTGCGCAGCATCGTGCTGTAGAAACTGCCGAGGATCAGCGCGGTTTCGCGCTTCACCTCGTCGAGCACGGCCGGCAGCGCGCTCTCCGGCACCGGCTGCGCGAGCGCGCCGCGCAGCGCGAGCCACGCACCGTTCACGCTCTCCCACGCTTCGCGGGTGAGCGCCGTGCGCACCATCCGCGCGTTCGAGCGCGCGGCCTCGATGCACGACAGCACGCTCGACGGGTTGTCGCGGTCGCGCAGCAGGTAGTCGGTCACGGTATCGGCGGCATATGCGTCGTACTTCTGACGATAGCCGTCGTCCGCGCCCGAGCTGACCAGCACCGACGACCATTCGGCCGGTGCATCGGACGTGCGCGTGAGCGCCATCCGCAGCCCGGCATCGACGATGCGCGCGATGTTTTCCGCGCGCTCGATATAGCGGTACATCCAGTAGAGACCGCTCGCAGTTCGTCCCAGAAGCATCTCGTGTCCACTCCGTCTTCGTTCGGTTCGCGCGCCGGCTGCGGCGCGCGCGGTCGTGCCCGGCTCAGTCGGCCAGCACCCAGGTGTCCTTGGTGCCGCCGCCCTGGCTCGAGTTGACGACGAGCGATCCCTCCTTCAGCGCGACGCGCGTGAGCCCGCCCGGCGTGATGCGGATCCGGTCCGACACCAGCACGAACGGCCGCAGGTCGACGTGGCGCGGCGCAAGGCCCGCTTCGGTCAGGATCGGCGTCGTGGACAACGCCAGCGTGGGTTGCGCGATGTAGTTCGCGGGCCGCGCGCGCAGCTTCGCGGCGAATGCCTCGAGTTCGGCCTTCGATGCGCACGGTCCGACCAGCATGCCGTAGCCGCCCGAGCCGTGCACTTCCTTCACGACCAGTTCGTCGAGATGGTCGAGCACGTATTTGAGGCTGTCGGCCTCGCCGCAGCGCCAGGTCGGCACGTTCTCCAGCAGCGCCTTGCGGCCCGTGTAGAACTCGACGATCTCCGGCATGTACGAATAGATCGCCTTGTCGTCGGCGATGCCGGTACCGGGCGCGTTCGCGATCGTGATGTTGCCGGCGCGATAGACGTCCATGATCCCGGCCACGCCGAGCACCGAATCGGGGCGGAACGTGAGCGGATCGAGGAATGCGTCGTCGACGCGGCGATACAGCACGTCGATCGGGCGGAAGCCCTCGGTGGTGCGCATCGCGACGCGGCCGTCGACCACCTGCAGGTCGCTGCCCTCGACGAGGTGCACGCCCATCTGGTCGGCGAGGAACGAATGTTCGTAGTACGCGGAATTGTGGATGCCGGGCGTGAGCACGGCGATGGTCGGGTTGTCGGCGTTGCCGCCCGGCGGGCACACGGCCGCGAGCGACTGGCGCAGCATCTGCGGATAGGTCTCGACCGGGCGCACCTTGACCTGCTGGAACAGCTCCGGGAAGAGCTGCATCATCGTCTCGCGGTTTTCCAGCATGTACGACACGCCCGACGGCGTGCGCGCGTTGTCCTCGAGCACGTAGAACTCGTTCTCGCCGGTGCGCACGATGTCGACGCCGATGATGTGCGTATAAACGTTGCCAGGCGGCCGGAAATCGATCATTTCCGGGATGAAGGCTTCGTTGTGCGCGATCAGGTGCTTGGGCACGATGCCCGCGCGCACGATTTCCTGGCGGTGGTAGATATCGTCGAGGAACGCGTTGAGCGCCATCACGCGCTGCTCGATGCCGAGCGACAGCCGGCTCCATTCGGCACCCGAAATGATGCGCGGGACGATATCGAACGGAATCAGCCGCTCGGCGGCCTGTGCATCGCCGTATACGGCGAACGTAATGCCCGTCCTGCGGAACACGCCTTCCGCATCGTGGGCTTTCTGGGCGAGGCTCGCGGGGTTCTGCGTGTCGAGCCACTGCTTCAGGCGCGCATAAGGCGCTCTGACCATTTCGCCGGATTGCAGCATTTCATCGAACGGTTTCATCGAATTGTTCTCCATCGTTCTCCCCGGCATTGCGCATGCCGGACCGGCGTAATCACTGCTTTGCAAGGAACGTGCCTTGCTTGACCCCCGTCGATTCCCCCTTTTCGCGTCATTCGCGCACGCCTGCGCGCCACGCCGCACCACGACGGTGCAAGACAGCTCGAACCGGCGCATCGAGGCGTCGCGATCGCGCGGCTGGCGCCGCGCCTGCCGAACATAGTTTCCCCGCATGTCACGCGTATGTAATCTGCACCGCACCCATGCATGCGTCGCGCGCCCCTTGTGCGACGCGGCGGCCCGCGCCGGCCACCGTCCCGGCTTCCGTGGCCGCCCGTCGCGACGGGTTTCGCGATGGGCGGGCCAGCCACGCAACCGGCGCGGCCGGCCCTGGGGAAGTACCGTCTGCGGCTGCACCGTCGTTCGACGCGATGAACCAACCGGTTAGCCGGGTCCGGCGCCTCAAACGTATGCAGCCGTAATGCCGCCGACAACGCTCATGCATATTTCGACTGACACCAATCGAAAAAAAACATCGGCTGCTCACGCGCGAGGCGCGGTAGGCTAGAAGGTTCGTGCAGCGAAACGGCGCCGCCACCCGCGTGGGCGCCCGACTATAAAAAGCGAAGATCGAAATGGAAGCAAAGTGGCTGGAAGATTTCCTGAGCCTCGCGGATACCAAGAGCTTTTCCCGGGCCGCGCGTCATCGGCATCTCACGCAGTCGGCATTCAGCAGACGAATTGCCGCGCTCGAAACGTGGATGGATGCGAAGCTCGTCGACCGCAGCATCAATCCAATCACGCTGACGCCGGCCGGACAGATGTTCCGCGGGCTGGCTGCGGACATCCTGCGCAGCATGTATGCGGCACGCAATCTCGTGAACGGCTACGACCAGTTCGCGGCGAGCGACCAGGTCGTGCGTTTTGCGGTCGCGCATACGCTCGTGTTCACGCTGTTTCCAGAATGGCTCAAGCAACTGAACGGCGAAGTCGGCCACGTGACCGCGCGCGTCAATGCAGTGAACGTGCCCGAGGGCGTGCAGCAGTTGGTCGAAGGTGAATGCGACTTGCTGCTCGGCTATCACCATCCGCAACTGCCGATCGTGCTCGATCCGAACCACTTCCCGTTCGTCACGCTCGGCGTCGAACGGATCCTGCCGGTGTCGACACCCGACGCGCGCGGCAAGCCGGTCTTCGAATTGCCGGGCACGCCGGACGCGCCATTGCCGCTGCTCGCGTATTCGTCGGGCGCATTCCTCGGCAACGTCGTGGAGATGCTGTTGCTGAACGCGTCCGAATCGTATGCGCTGCACCGGTGCTTCGAGACGCACATGTCGGAGGCGCTGAAGGGCATGGTCGTGGCCGGGCACGGCATCGGCTGGCTGCCGGAGAGTTGCGTCGCGAAGGAACTCACGGAGGGCTCGCTCGTGCGCGCAGGCTCGGAACACTGGATCACCGAACTCGAGATCCGCCTGTACCGGTCGGCGCGCAAGCGCGGGCTCGCCGCCGAACAGCTGTGGGCCTACATCATGAACCGGCCGCGCGCCGCGGCCGACGGCACCATCGCAGCCGAACAGCCGGTCGGGCCGGCCGTTCGCATCGCGCGTCGCAGCGCAGGCGGCAGCCGGTAACGCTGCGCTCGCGCGATGCGTCCTCGTCCGGCGCGGCGTATTTTCGATCCTGCTCGATGATCGGGCCGTGTTCGCCACGCTCGATCGACGTCATCGCATCGCCAGACGTTTGCGAGTCCGACGTGTATTTCTTTCCTCAACGGGCGGCAAAAACTCGTGCCGACGTTCGGTCTCGAAGCGCAGACCCGCATCGCGCCGCGCGTAGCGCGATTGCCCGCGCCATCCGCCGGTCGGCTCCATCCGGGACACCACGCCGCCCCCGCGCCGAAGTCGCCAGCGCCGCCCGCACCGGATAGACTGTCGCCCGATTCCATCCATCGGCCGCGGCGCTCGCCTTCCCGCCGCCGCCGGAATACCCTTCCACGGAGAACGAATGCTGAAGCGCCAGTGGTTTTCGCTGTTGCTGCTGACGATGTGCCTGATCGCCGCGCGCGCGTGCGCGCAAGGCTCGCTCGAACTCGATACCGACGGCACGCCGCGCGTCCTGACTCGGCAGGCGCTGCTTGCCCGCCCCGACGCGACCGACATCCACGTGCCGCGCGACATCGCGTACGGCCGGCCGATGACGTTCCGCGGTGCCGTTTGCCGCGCTGCTCGGCGACACACCGCTGCCGACGGCCGGCGTGCTCGAAACGCGTGCGGCCGACGGCTTCGCCGCGCAACTGCCGCTGGATCTCGTGCGCCGCGGCGCGCCGGCCGGCGCCGTCGCGTGGCTCGCGATCGAGGACCCGGCTCATCCATGGCCGAAGCTCCCGGGCAAGCCGGTCAGCGCGGGGCCGTTCTATCTCGTGTGGCTGGGGCCGGACGCGTCGTCGGTGCGCGGCGAGCAGTGGCCTTATCAGATCGTGCGGATCACGATCGAGTCGTCGCCGCTCGCGCGCTGGCCGTCGCTCGCCGTGGATCCCGCGCTGCCCGCGAACGATCCGGCCCGCGCGGGCCAGCGGCTGTTCGTCACGCAGTGCCTCGCGTGCCACCGGCTCGACGGCGCGGGCAGCAGCCATGCCGGCCCGGACCTGAACACGCCGATGAACCCGGTGGACTACTTCCAGCCCGCCGCGCTGCGCCGCTACATCCGCAACCCGGCGTCGGTGCGCGACTGGCCGGGCCGCGTGATGCCAGCCTTCCCGCCCGAGCAACTGAGCGACTGGGAACTCGACGACATCGTCGCCTACCTCGCGTACATGGCGCGGCGCAAGACGGGGAAGTAATGTGCGCGCCGTAGCGCAGCGATCACGCCGGACGGCAGGATCCGGCAACGAGAGGAATCGGCCGCCCCCGGCCCGCGATTGCCCTACCGCGGGCTACTCCGCCCTTTGCAAGCGCGTCGCGACCTCGGACTCGAGGATCCACAATCCGCCGCAAGCGACAGCGTCTTCGACCGGATTCGTCAAGTCGCCATAGGCGAGCGCATTCCCGCGATTCAGGTTGAGTCTCGTCAGCCGCACCGATGCCAGCGTCTGCCTTTCCACGTAAGTCACCATCGAGACGACGCCGATCCAGTTCAGCCACCTGACGAGCAAGTCGGCAGGCAATATCGCCGACTGTCTTTCCGGTAGCAGAAGATCGACGAATCGCGCACCGTCCACAATCTCATCGTCTGTGTGCGGCGGCTGCCGCTCGACGGCTTCGATGGTGTCCAGCATGGCGCGAAACGCCGACGTTCCGCCCACGGCCGCCACCGCCTCTTCCAAGTAGCGAAGCACGCCTGCTCGATCGAGCGCATCCCGTTCACGCGCCGACGACAGCCGCAACCATGCCGCGCCGATCTTCGCCAGATCGAAATAGACCGCAACGAGGGCTTCCGCGATCGTCCGCACACCACGTGGCGTGTCGATCTCTTCCGCCATGAAATGCGGCAATCCGAGGCAGACGTCGGCATCGATAGGAAAGAAATCGTATCCCGAGTCGGACATCATCGATTGCGTTTCGCGCGGCGCCAGCGCGTCCCGCGTGACGACAGCCCCGACGATACTCGACAGACGCAACAGTACGTCCGACACGAACAAACGCGGCACATCGCGAGCGGGCTGGTCCGGCAGCGGATCGGCGGGCGGATCGATCAGCGACAGCCTGACCCTGGACAGCGGCCCCTTCCTCGACATCCCGGCGTAAGTCACGACCGGCTCCGGAAAGTGCACCTCTACGGGCACACCCGCGACGACCAGTACCGGAACCGACGTAGCCTGCGCCATCGCCCCGGCGACATCCTCGTCGCCCCATTCGAGCCCCTTGTTCAGGCGCGCCTTCGCTTCGACCCAGAACCAGTGCGTGTGACCATCGCCGTATGCGCGACACAGATAATCCGGCCGTTGCTCGGCCGCGCCGAACGGCATCAGTCCCAGATTCGACAGCGCCGGATCCGTGTAAATGCCGTAGTGATAGAAATCCGCGACGCCCTGCGGCACCTGCCATGACTTCAGCCAGGTCGTGACGCCGTAGAACGCGCACGCGCCGCCGAGCAGGAACGAGGCCACCGTCCGTTCCGACTGCTCGATGTATTTCCACGCGACGCTCGTCGTCAGGACCGGCTGCCCGGCCGCCAGCGTGAACGCGCTGGCCAGCATCGTGTAGCGGCTGCGCATCAGCCCGTAGAGATGCGCGATTTCCGCCGGGTTGGCCGTCAGGTCGTTGATCATCGTGCCGATCAGCCCGTAGCCGCCGACAAGCGCGCCCTTGATGAACCGAATCCGGGAAACAGGATGCGTGGGGCTGGACGCGTAAAACGCGAAGTTGTCTTTCCAGGTTCCCGCGAACACGTTGGTCTTGTCGACGCCGTTGTCCAGTTTCCACGCGTAATAGTCGAGCACGATCTGCATGCCGGGCGCCGCCTTTTCCTGTCGTTCCAACGGGTTGCTATAGTGCCACGGCCGCCGGGCAAACGGGTCGATGCCGTGAGCCAGCAGCCGCCGCGCCGGACGATCGCACGGAATCGAACCGTGCCGGCGCGCGTCGATGCCGCGCGGCATGACGACGTCGCGCCATCGGGCAGGCGGCCCGGAGACCGCCCGCGCGAGGCTCAGACTTCCTGCGCGCTGCGCAACACCGCGCGCAGCAGCACGTCGGCACCGGCCGCCGCCCATTCCGGCGTGATCGCCTCGGCCTCGTTGTGGCTCAAGCCGTCGACGCACGGCACGAAGATCATGCCGGTCGGCGCGACGCGCGCGATATAGCACGCGTCGTGGCCCGCGCCGGACACGATGTCCATGTGCGACAGCCCAAGCGCCTGCGCTGCATCGCGCACCGCACCGACGCAGGCCGGCGCGAACGGCACCGGCGGATATTTGAAGATCTGCTCGATCTGCGCGCCGAGCCCGGCGGCGTCGGCCACGCGCGCCAGCTCTGCCCGCAACGCGGCATCGAGTTCATCGAGCACCGCATCGTCGGGATGGCGGAATTCCACCGTGAAGAAGCAGCCGCCCGGCACCGTGTTGCGCGAATTCGGCCGCGCTTCGATCATCCCGACCGTCGCACGTGCGTGCGGCGCATGGCGACGGCCGAGCGCATCGACGAATTCGATCATCCGCGCGGCACCCACGAGCGTGTCGCGACGGAATTCCATCGGCGTCGTGCCCGCGTGCGCATCGACGCCCGTGAGCGTCACCTCGTACCAGCGCTGCCCCTGCCCGGCCGTCACGACGCCGATCGTCTTGCCGGCGCGCTCCAGAATCGCGCCCTGCTCGATGTGCAGTTCGTACGCGGCATGCAGCGGATAGCCGCCGACCGGCTCCGTGCCCGCGTAGCCGATCCGCTCGAGTTCCTCGCCGATCGTCTTGCCCGCGCCATCGGTGCGCGACAGTCCGTATTCGAGCGTATAGACGCCCGAGAACACGCCGGCCGAAATCATCGCCGGCGCGAAACGCGAGCCTTCCTCGTTGGTCCAGATCACGACGTCGACCGGGCGCTCGGTCTCGATGCCCGCGTCGTTGAGCGCGCGCACGACTTCGAGGCCGCCGAGCACGCCGTAGATGCCGTCGTAGCGGCCGCCCGTCGGCTGCGAATCCGCGTGCGAACCGGTCAGCACCGGCGCGGCATCGGGATTGCGGCCCGCGCGGCGCGCAAACACGTTGCCCATCCGGTCCACGCGCACCGTGCAACCGGCGTCGCGCGCCCACTGCACGAACAGGTCGCGCGACTCGCGATCGAGATCGGTCAGCGCGAGCCGGCAGACGCCGCCCTTCGGCGTCGCGCCGATCTGCGCCATCCGTTCGAGCGACGCCCACAGGCGCTCGCCGTCGACGCGCGGCGCAAGCGCGAGGTCGTCACGCATTGCCGCTCTCCGCTGCGTCGTCGCCCGGCGCGGTCTGCAGCGCGTAGCGGAAATCGCAGCGCCTGCCGCCCTGCATGATCGTGCTCGTGCGCGTCAGCGCGATGCGCGGGTCGTAGCCGTCGATGAAGTAACTGTCGCGCGCGCAGCTCAGCAGGTGGCCGATCTCGCCAAGCCCCATCGCGTGATACATCTCCGCGTAGCTGCAACGATGCACGTCGTAGTCGTAGTGCGCGTCGTCCGCGCGCCGCACTTCCACGTCGAGCGCATCGTCCTTCTCCCACAGCACCTGCAGCGCGATGAACGACTGCACGCTCGTGCCGCCGGGCTCCTGCGCGGCGAACGCGCGGCCCGCGTCGACAGCCGCGCCGCGCACCGCTTCCGCGATCACGGCCTGCGCGCGTTCGGTGCCGAAGTCGCGCTTCATGATCTCGTAGATCGGCTTGATGATTTCCGCTTCGATGCGGCGCCGCGCGAGGATGCCGAGGCGCGTGTCCTCGGGCGCTGCGGCGGCGGATGCCTGGGTGGTATCGGTCATGGGGTCGTCTCCGTCGTTATTTCGCTGCGGTGCGCGCGCCGCCGAGCACGTCGACGACAGTCCACTTGCCGCCGCGCACCTGGTAGATCGTGAATGCCGGGTCCTTCAGATTGCCTTCGTCATCGAACGCGATCCGGCCGGTCACGCCGGCACGGTCGATCGTACGCACCGCCGCAACGAGCTTCGCCGGCTGCGTCGTGCCGGCCTTTTGCGCGGCGGCGATCAGCGTGGCGGCGGCGTCGTACGCGAACGGCGCGTGCAGCTCGATCGGCGCGCGAAAGCGTGCGCGATATTGCGCGTCGAACGCCTTGCCGCCCGGCATCCGGTCGAGCGGCAGGCCCGGTTCGAGCGCCGTCACGCCGTCGCCGTCCTTGCCCGCGAGCGACAGGAAGGTCTGGCTCACGAAGCCGCCGGCGCCCAGCAGCGGCGCGCTTACGCCGAGCTGGCGCATCCGGCGCGCGATCGGTGCCGCCTGCGCGTCGAGCCCGCCGAAAAACACGAGATCCGCGCGCTTGCCCTTGATCGCGGTCAGCACGCCGCTGAAGTCGGTGGTCTTGTCGTTCACGTACTGGCGATCGACGATCGTGCCGCCGTTCGCCTGCACGCCCTTGATGAACTGGTCGGCCAGTCCGGCGCCGAACGACGTGCGATCGTCGATCACCGCGATGCGCTTCGCCTTCAGCGTCTTCACCGCATAGGCGCCGGTGAAGTTGCCGCCCGCATCGTCGTGCCCCATGATCCGGAACGCCGTCGCGTAGCCCTGCTGCGTGTACTGGTGGCCGGTGGACGCCGGCGCGATCTGCGGAATGCCCGCATCGCGATAGACGCGCGACGCCGGCACGCTGCAGCCCGTGTTCCAGTGGCCGACGACACCGATCACGTGCTGGTCGACGAGTTGCTGCGCGACCGCGACGGCCGTGCGCGGGTCGGACTGATCGTCGGCCGCGACGAGCTTGTAGACGACCGGCTTGCCGCCAATGCTCGGATGCTTCGCGTTGGCGTCGTCGATCGCGAGCTGCGCGCCGTTCTGCAGGTCCTTGCCGATCCGTGCGGACGGCCCGGTGAGCGGCGCGGCGAGGCCGATCAGGATCGTCTGCGGCGCGGATTGCGCAAAGGCGGGAACGGACGCGATCAGCGCGAGCGCGGAGAATGCGAGGCTGGCGGGAAGGAAAGCGATTTTCATGTGCGGGGATCACCGATTCGGATCAAAACATGAAAAATATTAAATATTAAGCACCCACACCCCAAATATTCAATTGTTGGATGCTTATGCCAATCCCGACAAGATAGCGTAATTACCTGTAAATACAGGATATTTTATTGTTGTCGCTTACCCTGACTTTTCTATAAAATTCGATACATGAAAAATATCGAACAATTGCCGCACGATCCGCCGCTGCGCGCCGTTCGCGCGTTCGAGGCGTTCGCACGTCTCGGCTCGGTGACCGGGGCCGCGCACGAGCTCGACATCACGCCATCCGCGGTCAGTCATCAACTGCAGCTGCTCGAGGCATTCATCCAGACGCCGTTGACCGTGCGCGAAGGGCGGCTGCTCGCGCTCACCGACGAAGGGCGCGACTATTACCGCTCGATCAGCGCCGCGTTCTCGGTGCTGCGCAGCGCGACGCGCTTCGTGCGCGATCGTTCGTCGCTGCGGCAAATCACGATCAGCCTGATCCCGCTGCTCGGTATCGGCTGGTTCATTCCTCGGCTGCATGGGTTCCTCGCCGACAACACCGACGTGGACGTGACGGTGCTGTATGCGCACCACCGCAACTACCGAAGCGACGCGTCGGACCTGTCGATCCGCTTCGGCACCGGCGACTGGCCCGGCTACCGCTGCGAGCGGCTGCTGCCGGGCGCGATGGTGCCGATGTGCAGCCCGTCGTTCCTGAAGCGCCACGGGCCGTTCCGCACGCCGGCCGACCTCGCGCATGTCCCGCTCGTGCACGACGAGGATCGCAGCACGTGGGTCAACTGGCTGCAGGGCGCCGGCGTGCGCCATGTGTCGCACGCGGTCGGGCCGATGTTCGAGGACGGGCAGCTCACGCTGAGCGCGGCGCGCGCGGATCTCGGCGCCGCGCTGCTGCGCGCGCCGCTGGTCGAGCGCGAACTGGCCAGCGGCGCGCTCGTGAAGCTGTTCGATCACGCGCTCGACGACGGGCGCGATTACTACCTGTGCACGCGCGAGGATGCGGATATGCCGGACGGCGCACGACGGCTGGCCGAATGGCTGAGGAAGATGGCGGCGTGAACGCGCGGGCGGCCGGCTGCCTGCGCCCCCGTCGGGCCGCTCTGCCACGCCGGCGCCTTGCGGGTGCCGACAGGCATATATATGATATGCATATCGTATATCGGAGGTTACGATGAGCCGTATCCTGGTTGATCTGTCGAATGGCCAGCTCGACGCGCTGGCCGCCATCGTCGAGACTGAGCAACGCCCTCGCGCCGCGATCATTCGCGATGCGATCGACGCGTATATCGCGCAGCACAAGCGTTCGCATGCCGACAACGTGTTCGGTCTCTGGAAGGATCGCGCGGTCGACGGGCTCACCTATCAGGAGGCACTGCGCTCAGAATGGTAAAAGCACTCATCGACACCCACGGTGCGGCCCGGCATTCCGGCCGCCCGAATCCGGCCGACGCCTGCCGCGCGCAGCACCGGCAGCAATCTGCCGACACCGTGTTCGGCCTCTGGAGAAACCGCGCGCTCGACGGGCTCGCCTATCAGGAGGCACTGCGCCCAGAATGGTAAAAGCCCTCTTCGACACCAACATCCTGATCGACTACCTGGGTGGCGTGGAGGCCGCACGAGCGGAACTCGCCCGCTACGACTACCGGGCGATCAGCATGGTTTCCTGGATGGAAGTCCTGGTCGGCGCGACGGCCGGCGACGACGCGGCGATCCGCACGTGGCTTTCGTCGTTCGAGATCATCCCGCTCGATGGCACGGTCGCGAATCGGGCCGTAACGATTCGCAAGGAACATCGCATGCGCCTGCCCGACGCGATCATCTGGGCGTCCGCGCAAGTGAACGGCCTGCTGTTCGTGTCGCGCAACACGAAGGACTTTCCCGTCACCGAGCCCGGCGTCCGCGCGCCTTATCAGATCTAGCGCGAGCGGTGTCCGTCGGGCCCGACGGACACCCGCCCGGCCGCATCACGCTGCGCGCTCCAGCCGTGCCCGATGGCATATGCGAACTGCGCATCAGGCAGCGCGCATGCGGCGATCGGCATTTCCATGCAGTTCATCACCGCAACGCCGACGGCCCCGCGCATGAGCGTCGCGTGCGTGTCAATCGAATCACGCGGCGCATGAGGTCGCCCGTGGCCAGCGGCCTCATTTCCCCCATCCCGCCCAATACGCCCAATACGCCCAATACGCAGGTGAGCGTCACGATGTTCGCCGTTGCCCTTCACGCGCGGCGGCGGCGACGGCACGCAGAGCGCCGACACGACGGCCGGGTTGTCGATCACCGGCAACAGCATGCGCACTATCTCGCGGAACGGATCGACCGCCGCGAACGGGGGCCGGAAGCAGATAGAAATTCCCGATGCCGCGGATTGAAACAAGCAATTTCCCAAACCTGGGGTGAACCCCGATACTGGGAACACTTCATCAACACCCAAGCAAAAGGAACTCGCAAGATGCCGATCATCAACACCCAAATCAAACCGTTCAAGGCAACCGCATACCACAACGGCGATTTCGTGCCCGTGACTGAAGAGAACTTCAAGGGCAAGTGGTCCGTCGTCGTGTTCTACCCGGCCGACTTCACGTTCGTCTGCCCGACCGAGCTGGGCGATCTCGCCGACCGCTACGCGGAATTCCAGAAGCTGGGTGTCGAAATCTACGGCGTGTCGACCGACACGCACTTCACGCACAAGGCATGGCACGACACGTCGGACACGATCGGCAAGATCAAGTATCCGATGATCGGCGACCCGACGCTCACGCTGTCGCGCAACTTCGACGTGCTGATCGAGGAAGAAGGGATGGCCCTGCGCGGCACGTTCGTGATCAACCCGGAAGGCGAGATCAAGCTGTGCGAAATCCACGACAACGGCATCGGCCGCGACGCGGGCGAACTGCTGCGCAAGGTACAGGCTGCGCAATACATCGCAGCGCACCCGGGCGAAGTGTGCCCGGCCAAGTGGACGCCGGGCGCGGAAACGCTGACTCCGTCGCTCGACCTGATCGGCAAGATCTAAGGGTCGTTGCGCGCCTTGCACGAGGCGCGCAACAAGCATCACCTCGGGCCGCCTCGCGCGGCCCGCGCCCTCCTCCGGCACGACGTGCCCGACCAGAATAATCAATACGGAATCCGAAACGCCATGCTCGACGCCAATCTCAAGAACCAACTGAAAGCGTACCTCGAAAAGATCACGCGCCCGATCGAACTCGTCGCGTCGCTCGACGACAGCGCGAAGTCGCAGGAACTGCTTGCGCTGCTGAACGAGATTGCGTCGCTGACGTCGAGCGTGACCGTGGTCGAACGCCGCGACGACGCCGAGCGCAAGCCGTCGTTTTCGATCGGCGAGCCCGGCAAGCCGGCCGGCATCCGCTTCGCCGGCATCCCGATGGGCCATGAATTCACGTCGCTCGTGCTCGCGCTGCTGCAGACGGGCGGCCACCCGATCAAGCTGGACGACGATGTGATCGAACAGATCCGCGCGCTCGACGGCAACTACGCATTCGAAACGTATTTCTCGCTGTCGTGCCAGAACTGCCCGGAAGTCGTGCAGGCGCTGAACGTGATGTCGCTCGTCAACCCGCGCATCCGCCACGTCGCGATCGACGGCGCGCTGTTCCAGAACGAAGTCGAAGCCCGCCAGATCATGGCCGTGCCGACGATGTTCCTGAACGGCGAATCGTTCGGCCAGGGCCGCAGCAGCGTGAAGGAAATCCTCGCGAAGCTCGATACGGGCGCAAGCGCCCGCGCCGCGAAGTCGCTCGAGAACAAGCCGGTGTTCGACACGCTGATCGTCGGCGGCGGCCCCGCCGGTGCGGCAGCCGCGATCTACTCGGCACGCAAGGGCATCGCGACAGGTGTCGTGGCCGAGCGTTTCGGCGGCCAGGTGCTCGACACGATGGCGATCGAGAATTTCGTGTCGGTGCAGGAAACCGAAGGGCCGAAGTTCGCAACCGCGCTCGAGCAACACGTGAAGCAGTATGACGTCGACATCATGGACGTGCAGCGCGCCGATGCGCTGATTCCCGGCGACATGCACCAGATCCGCCTCGCAAACGGCGCGGTGCTGAAGGCGAAGACGATCGTTCTCGCAACGGGCGCGCGCTGGCGCGAAATCAACGTGCCGGGCGAGCGCGAATACCGCAACCGCGGTGTCGCGTACTGCCCGCACTGCGACGGCCCGCTGTTCAAGGGTAAGCGCGTTGCGGTGGTGGGCGGCGGCAACTCGGGAGTCGAAGCCGCGATCGATCTGGCCGGCATCGTCAAGGCAGTCACGCTGATCGAATTCGGCACGCAACTGCGCGCGGACGAAGTGCTGCAGCGCAAGCTGCGCAGCCTGCCGAACGTGACGATCGTCACGCAGGCGCAGACGATCGAGCTGACCGGCGACGGCAGCAAGCTGAACGGGCTCGTCTACAAGGATCTGCGTTCGGGCGACACGAAGCGCATCGATCTCGAAGGCGTGTTCGTGCAGATCGGCCTCGTACCGAACACCGAATGGCTGAAAGGCACGATCGAGCTGTCGAAGCACGGCGAGATCGTCGTCGATGCACGCGGCGCAACATCGGTGCCGGGCGTGTTCGCGGCCGGCGACGTGACGACGGTGCCGTTCAAGCAGATCGTGATCGCAGTCGGTGAAGGCGCGAAGGCATCGCTCGGTGCGTTCGACTACCTGATCCGGCAAGACGCGACGCCGGCTGCAGCCGCCGCGCCGCAGGCCGAAGAAGCGATCGCCGCGTAACGCGCGACACGCCACACCGAATAGTCTCTCTTGGCCCCGCATGCCCTGGTCGGCGTGCGGGGTCCTTTTTCATCCGGCGTCGGTTTGCGATGTGCGAGTGCACTGGCCGGCCGCGCTTGTCTTACCGAGCCCCGCTTACTGAGCCACGGCGGGGCCCGCGTTCGCCGGGGCCGGTGCCGTGAAACTGCTCGACTGGCGCACCAGTTGGTCCGTCAGCGCGGCAGCCACTGCGTTCGAGCCCGCCGACGCGTGCTGCCGGTCGGGGTTCGACGGCGGCACGTATTGCGGTGGCGGCAACGACGGATCGAGCTTCGCCGATTCGCGCACGAGCTCTGCCGTTTCCGGCGTTTCGGCATTTCTGGCCGCGGTCGCCGCTGCATGCCGCTCGAGTCCATCGCGCTTGCTCGCCGCGTGTTGCGACGGCTGATACGCCTGCTGATACGCCTGCTGGCTCGGCTGACCCGCCTGTGCCGCCTGGACCGGCGGCGTGGATTGCACCGGTTGCGCCGGTTTGGCCTTCGGCGGGGTCGCGCCCTCCGGCTCCACCGTCACGACATGGACGGTCGGCGGCGGCACGCTCGGCTGCGCCGATGGCGCGTGCGCGGCGATCCCCGGCACGGCGGCAGCGGATACCGGCGCCGCACTCGTGCGCGCGGCGGGCGGTTGTTGCGGCACTGTGTCGTCCACATGCGCGGACGGGACCGCGACCGCCGCAGGCGGTGCAATCGAGCCTTCCGCGGTGTGGCCGTCGTTCACGGCCGCCACGGCGACCGGTGTGGCGGAATCGCCGATGCCGGCTTCCGCGATCGCGCGGTGGTCCGCACGCAGGAGCATCACGTAGCCGGTGCCTGCCGCGGCTACCAGCAATCCGCCGGCGATCATCAAGGTTTTTCGGGTACGAGTCATGCTTGCTCACCGAGCTTATCGACGTGAGCAAGCCATCATACGCGTGCGTTCGCGCTTGATCCCGCGCGAATACATTTGGTTGCATTGATGTCGACGCCACGTCGCCGGGGCCGCGCAACAGCGCGCCGTCCTATCGCCAGATGGTTCGACTGCGCCTGCCTTCCGCCTTCAGATGCAGAAGATCGCTACCGCTATCCCGCCGAACAGAACCCACTTGACGATGTAGTACACCGTGCGATTCCACGCTTTCAGCCGCTTGCCGGCACGGCGAATCGCATACAGGTACCTGAACGCATGATTGAGCCCGCCGGTGCGGTCGCCCGTTTCGTTCGGCGACGCGGCCGCGCGCATCAGCAGTTGTCCGAACGTATCGTTGATGCGCTGTGCCCAGCGATATTTCATCGGCCGGTCGATATCGCAGAACAGGATCACGCGATCGTGCCCGGTGCGATTCTCGGCCCAATGCAGATAGGTTTCGTCGAACATCACGGCCTCGCCGTCGCGCCATGCATACGACTCGCCGTCGACGACGATCCGGCACGCAGCGTCGTTCGGCGTGTCGAGCCCGAGGTGATAGCGCAACGAGCCCGCATACGGATCGCGATGCAGCCCGAGCTTGCCGCCCGGCGGCAGCTGCGCGAACATCGCGGCCTTGATCGAAGGAATCCGCGACAGAATCTCGACCGTCCGCGGACACAACGCCTGCGCGGACGGATGCGGCGCGTCGTACCACTTCAGATAGAAGCGCTTCCAGCCGTTGCGAAAGAATGAATTGAAGCCGATGTCGTTGTACTCGACCGACGCCTTGATCCGGCTTGCGTCGCGCAATGCAAGCGCTTCGCCGCGCAAGGTCTGCCATTCGCGCTGCAGCACCGCGAGTTCCGGAAAGTGCTGCAGGTCGAGAAACGGCGTGGTGGGCACCGACGAGAATGCGTAGGAAAAGCAGTTCAGCGGTGCAGTGAAGGTCGAGTGATCGGATAGTTGCCTGAACAACCTGTGCCGAACCTTGCCGCGCCGATGCGTGTACACCACACACGCAATGAACACGATCAACAGGACCCAGCGCATCGTCATTTCCCCCGTCAGCTGTTTGCCGGAATTCTATGGACGAGGAGAATTTCCTGCGCTGAAGCGCAGGCGGTGCGATATGCGTCGGCACGACGCAGCGAGCCTGTCGATCGAGCCAGGCCCAACATGCGAAAAGCCCGTGCAGACGGGCTTTTCGACGCAATCGGAACGTACGCTCGGCCTGTGCGGATGCGCGTGCGCGCGGCGATTATTCCGGAAACGGCAAAACAGTTTGCCCGTCCGCGCGCATACCGAACGTGTTGAGCGTCATCGCGACGAGCGCGTAATAGCCGAGCAGTGCGACGAGATTCACGACGGTCTCGTGGCCGAAACGCGCCTGCGCACGCGCGAAGGTTGCATCGCTCACGCGCTTCGTGTCGTACAGCTCGGTTGCGAACGCATGAATCAGCGCATCGTCGTCCGATTCGAACACCGGCTCGACGCCACGCTGGATCGCGTCGGCCGTCGCGGCCGGCACGCCGGCATCGAGCGCGATCGGATGATGGATGTGCCACTCGGCCTGCGAGCGCCAGCGCGCGGCGGTCACGAGAATCGCGAGCTCCGACAGGCGCAGCGACAAACCCGTGCGATAGCGGCAGAACGCGCCGAGGCGTTGCGCGTGCTGCGCGAGCTCGGGGCTCGCGATCCAGCCGAGGAACGGCCCGTTCAGGTTGCCGCGCGGGCCGCTGAGGATCTCCGCGAGCACGGCCTTCTGCTCGCCGGTGGCCGATGCGGGATCGAAGGGAGGCAGTCTGTCTGTCATGGCGAGGATTCCGTGAGGTCGTTGTTTACGCGCCGGCCGATGCGAGCGCCGCATCGATCGCGCCGGACAGCCGCTCGACGATCGTGTCGATCTGCCGCGCGGTGCAGATGAACGGCGGCGCGATCAGGATGTGATCGCCATGCACGCCGTCAATCGTGCCGCCCATCGGATATACCATCAGGCCGCGCTGCATCGCCTCGCGCTTGACTGCCGCATGCAGCTTCAACGCGGGATCGAACGGCGCCTTGCTGTCGCGGTCATGCACGAGTTCGACGCCGACGAACAGCCCGCGGCCGCGCACGTCGCCGACATGCGGATGCGCGCCGTAATGCTCGCGCAACGACGCACGCAGTTGCTCGCCGCGCGCCTTCACATTGTCGAGCAGTTTCTCTTCGGCGATCACGCGCTGCACTTCGAGCGCGGCCGCGCATGCCGTTGCGTGGCCGAGATATGTATGGCCGTGCTGGAAGAAACCCGAGCCGTCGACGATGGTCCGGTAGATGCGGTCGCTGACGAGCGTCGCGCCGATCGGCTGGTAGCCCGCGCCGAGTCCTTTCGCGATCGTCAGCAGGTCGGGCGCAACGCCGTCTTCCTCGCATGCGAACAGGTAACCCGTGCGCCCCATCCCCGACATGATTTCATCGAGAATCAGCAGCACGCCGTGCTTGTCGCACACCGCGCGAATCTTCTTCAGATAGGTACGCACCGGCGGAACCGCGCCAGCCGTCGCGCCAACCACCGTTTCCGCGACGAACGCGGCAACGTTTTCCGCACCGAGCTCGACGATCTTCTGCTCGAGCTCATCGGCCAGACGCTGCGCATACGCTTCGTCGGTTTCGCCGGCCAGCTGATCGCGGTACGCGTAGCACGGGCTCACGTGATGCGCTTCGATCAGCAGCGGCAGGAACGGTTCGCGTCGCCAGGCATTGCCGCCGATCGCGAGCGCACCGAGCGTATTGCCGTGATAGCTCTGGCGCCGCGCGATGAAATGGCGGCGCGACGGCTCGCCCCTCTCGACGAAATACTGGCGCGCGAGCTTCAGCGCAGCTTCGATTGCCTCGGACCCGCCCGACACGAAATACACGTGCTCGAGGCCGGCCGGCGCCGCATCGACAAGCCGGTCGGCCAGTTCCTCGGCCACCTCGGTCGTGAAGAACGACGTATGCGCGTATGGCAATTGCTGCGCCTGACGCTTGATCGCATCGATCACGCGCTGGTTGCTGTGCCCGAGACACGAGACCGCCGCCCCGCCACACGCATCGATATAGCGTTTGCCGGTCGAATCGACGATCTCGATGCCGTCGCCTGCAACGGCAACGGGCAAGGTGGCGCGCGGAGCGCGATGAAAAACGGTCGTCATGCGTTGCCTCATGGCTCAGGACGCGCTCGGCGCGTGCGCGACCGGCACGATGCGCGTCGCGAAACGCTGCGTGCCGTGTTGATGAATGGTGAAGTCGATCGCGGCGTCGCGAATCGCGAACACCGCGGTGGCCAGCGTGTTTTCGTCGTCGGGGTCGGCCGGGTCGTCGCGATAGATCGGCAACCCTTCCGGCGCGCGATCGCCCAGCACGCGCAGCAACGCGGCTGCGTCGATTGCGTCGATATCCGGTGTCAGCGCATCGACGCGCCGCTGCCGATCGCCGGACGACTGCGTGACGATCTGCGCTTCCGCGTCGCAACCCGGATGCACGAGATGGTTCGCGTGGCCGGTGAGACGTGCGACATCGACGACCGAGCAACGCGCGACACTCGCCTCGATGCTGAGCACCCGCATGTCGCCGGTCGCGCCGAGCGCGTGATGGAAACCGCTTGCGCGGGCATGCGTGCGCAGCACGTCGGTGGCCGCATCGAGCGACGGCGCATCGAGCACCGCGCGCGCGAGGATCATCCGCGGCACGCCGGCCGCGGGCGTGCGGATGCGCAGGTTGTTGATCGCCTGCGCGATGCCGGCACGGTTCGCGGCGAACGTATGGCCGGGCAGCGAGCCGGGGTAATAGAAACTGATGAAGCCGGGTTTGCCGTGCGGTTGCACGTCGACGAGCAGGCACCGCTCGCGCAGGTACGGGTCGCCGTCCTCGTTGTGCGCGATCCAGCGCGCGCCGTCCGCGCCGGGCGCGGCGAGCGTCGTGCAGCCGTCCGGCGCGTCGTGGATCAGTTCGCCTCGGCAGTTCCACAGGAAAATGTCCTCGGCCGGCCAGCCGACTCCCGCTGCGATCCCGTCCAGCTCCGCGACGAGATCCGGGTACGCGGCCAGCGCGGCCTGTCGCAGCGCGTCGACGAACGGATGGCCGCGCCAGCGGCGCACGGCCAGCCATGCGCTGCTCTGTTGCATGTACGTATCGAATACGGGGCGCGCGAGTTCGCCGAGGCGCACGCCGATGTCGAACGGCGTGCCGGCGATGACGGGAGAAAGGGAAAGCGGCATGTCGGGCGTTAGGGTCTGATTCCGATGGCGTACCGCGCGCCCGGACGGCGCCGCCCGTCAAACGATGCCGGGCGCCCGCCACGCATGGCGCGACGAGGAATTAGACAACCACACAACATATGTTGTCAACAAATTATCAGAAACAACAATAAGTGCGGAAATCGCCGCCCTTCGCCAACGGTGGTCAGGCCGCTACCCCGCTCGCCTGATGCGAGACCAGCCGCGCATACACGCCCTGCCGCGCGATCAGTTGCGCATGCGTTCCCGCCTCGATGATCCTGCCGTGCTCCATCACGAGGATCGCGTCGGCATTGCGAACGGTCGACAGCCGGTGCGCGATGATCACCGACGTGCGCTGCGCCATCAGGTCCTCCAGCGCCGCTCGAATCTGCTGCTCGCTGATCGTGTCGAGATGGGACGTCGCTTCGTCGAGGATCAGCACCGGCGCATCCTTCAGGAACGCGCGCGCGATCGCGATCCGCTGGCGCTGCCCGCCCGACAGTTGCACGCCGCGCTCGCCGACGCGCGTCGCGAGTCCGTCGGGCAGCCGCGCGACGAAATCGCCGAGCGCCGCCTGGTCGATCGCGCGCTGCACGTCGGCGGCCGACGCATCGCTCGCCGCGAGCCGGATGTTCGCCTCGAGCGTGTCGTTGAACAGGTAGGTATCCTGCGCAACGAGTGCGATGTGCTGGCGCAGATCGTCGAGCCGCATGTCGCGCAGATCGACGCCGCCGAGCGTCACGCGCCCGTGCTGCGGATCCCAGAAGCGCAGCAGCAGGCTCGCGACGGTCGACTTGCCCGCGCCCGATGCGCCCACCAGCGCGACCGTGCTGCCAGGCGGCACCTCGAAGCTCACGCGATCGATCGCCGGCACGCCGCGGCCCGGGTACGTGAAACCCGCTTCCTCGAACCGCACGGTCGCACTGCCGGACAGTGCATGCAAGCCGTCGACGACCGTCACCGGTTCCTTCTCGAGCGCCCGCAAGCGGCGGGTCGACGCGATCGTGTCGGCCAGTTGCCGCGCGACCTGACCGATCTCCGCAACCGGCATGAACGCGGCCACCGCGACGAGCACCAGCAGCGGCAGCGACTCGTGGGCGAACCAGCCGCGCGCGCAGAGCAGCGCACCCAGCGCCGCGACGGCCAGCCCGCCGAGCCCGCTCGCGACTTCGAGCGCGGCGCTTTGCGTCGACAGATCGTCGAGCAGCTTCGCGCGCTGCCGCCGGTACGCATCGGCTTGCGCGACGAACGCGGCGCGCCGCCGCGCGATCGCCTGAAACGCGGTGAGCTCCGCAAGGCCCTGGATCGTTTCGGTCAGATGTGCACCGAGCTGGCCGAGCGCTTCGCGGGCGCCGGTGCCGAGCCGGTCGACATCGCGCCGCGCCAGCACCGGGGCCAGCCCGGCCCACAGCAGGAACGGCAGCAGCACCAGCGCGAGCGGCCATGCGATCGACGCGAGCAGCACCAGCACGCCGGCCGGCACCAGCACCGCGACGAACGCCGGTGCGAGCGTATGCGCATAGAAGTACTCGACGGTCTCGACGTCCTGCGTCGCGAGCGCGACCAGGTCGCCGGAACGACGGCGCAGCAACCCGGCCGGCGCGAGCCGTTCGAGCGTCGCGAACAACGCGATACGCATTTCCGCGAGCATCCGGTACGCCATGTCGTGCGCGAGCCACGATTCGAGCCAGTGCAGCACGGCCGCGACCGGCGCGACGACGAGCAGCGCCGTGACGAGCGCGCCGTTCGCATGCCCGGTCGAGACGCCGCCGACCACCAGCGCGCCGATCACACCGACGCCGATGAACGCGAGCACGCGGCCGATCCCGAACAGCACGGTCAGCACGACCTTGCCCGTCCACGGTCGCACGAATCGCAACAGCGCGCGCAGGGTTTCCGGCCAGCCGATGGTCGCCGCGTCGTCGTTCAGGGGCCGGACCTGCGGGCCCGATGCGGCACGCGCGCCCGCGCCGCTGCCGGCCGCGGCCATGCCGACGGCTTCGGTCGCCGCTTCGAGCTGCGGCCCCATCAGCCGGCGATACGGACCGTCGCGCGCGATCAGTTCGGCATGCGCGCCTTCGTCGACGACGCGCCCCTGGTCGAGCACCAGGATCCGGTCCGCGCCGATCACGCTGGACAGCCGGTGCGCGAGCACCAGCGTCGTGCGGCCGCGCGT
This sequence comes from Burkholderia sp. WTPI3, assembly GCF_021483755.1. NCBI lineage: Bacteria > Pseudomonadati > Pseudomonadota > Betaproteobacteria > Burkholderiales > Burkholderiaceae > Burkholderia > Burkholderia sp. WTPI3. The sequence goes on from NZ_JAGIXF010000004.1 coordinate 167,326, forward strand.
GAGCCGGTCGAGCGCCTGCTGGATCAGCGCCTCGTTCTCCGCGTCGACCGACGACAGCGCCTCGTCGAGCAGCAGGATCGGCGCATCGCGCAACAGCGCCCGCGCAATGGCGATCCGCTGGCGCTGGCCGCCCGACAGCATGAGCCCGCGCTCGCCGATGCGCGTCGCATAGCCTTCGGGCAGCGCCGAGATGAAATCGTGCGCGTTGGCCGCGCGCGCGGCGGCGATCATGTCGGCGTCGCTCGCGTCGGGACGGCCAAGCCGCAGGTTGTCGGCGACGCTGCCGTCGAACAGCGTCGCGTCCTGCGCGACCACTGCAATCATTTCGCGCACTTGGCCGGCGTCGAGCGCGCGCACGTCGTGACCGCCGATGCGGATCGCGCCGCCCTGCGCATCGTGCTGGCGCAGCAGCAGACGCACGATGGTCGACTTGCCCGCACCGCTCGGGCCGACGATCGCGACCGTCTCGCCTTCGCGGACCGTGAAGCTCAGCGCCGCATGCGCATCCGCGCGACGTCCCGGATACGCGAAGCTGACGCCGTCGAACGCGATCTCCGGCCGCACGTGCGGCACGCGCGGTGCCGCGGTGGCCGGCGTCTCGCTGCGGGCGTCGAGCAGCGCGTGAATCGCGTTCGCCGCCGACTGGCCGATCATCCCCTGATGCAGTACCGCGCGCAGGTCGCGCAGCGGCCGGAAAATCTCGCTGCCGGCCATCAGCACGATCAGCAGCGCTTCGAGACTCATGTCGCCGTGGCGCACGCGCCATGCGCCGACCGCAATGGCCGCCGCCGCGCCGAGCCCGGTGCCGAGATCGGTGAAGAGCCGCGTCAGCAGCCCGAGCGCGAGTACCCAGAACGTGCTGTCGGACAACGCGCGCGCCTTCTCTGCCAGCTTCGCGCCGAACGCGCGGCTCTGACCGAACGCCTTCAGCGTCGGCAGGCCCTGCACCGCGTCGAGAAACTCCTCGCCGAACGCCTTGAACGCCGACGAACGCGCGAGCGCCGCGCGACGATCCGCGCGATGCACGAGCTGCGGCAGTGCGAGCGTGACGAGCGCCGCGACCAGCAGGACCGCGGCCGTCGGCACGTCCCACCATGCGAGCACCGCGAAGATCATCACCGGCGCGCACGCGGCGATCACGAGCTGCGGCAGGTAGACGCCGAAAAAGGTCTGCAACTGCTCGACCCCGTCGACGACAGCCAGCATCACCCCCCCGGTGCGCTCGCCGCTGAACCACGCGGGTCCGAGCGCGGCGATCCGGTCGAACAGCCGCGCGCGCAGCGCGGACTGCACGCGCCCGGCCGTATGTTGCGCGAGCAGCGTGCGGCGATGGTCGAGCCATGCGCGCAACAGCACGCAGGCCGCCGTCGCAGCGACGGTTTCGGCGACATCGCGCGCCGCTGCACCGGAAAACACGAGCGCCAGCACGCGGCCGAGAAACACGAAACGCAGGATGCCGACGCCCATCGCGAGCAGCCCGAGCGCGACCGCCGCGGCGACCCGCCCACGCAATCCCGCCATCATTGCCCATAGTCGTCGGTCGAAATACATGAAGCCCTCCGGTCGGATTTTCGTTGCGGTTTTATTGACCGAACCAAGGCTACCCGCGCACCCGACGCGCGGCAAAAGATGATTTTTCAACGGGTGTTGAGTCAACTACAATACCCCGCATGTCGCACCTTCCTCCCCTCAGCGCGTTGCGTGCTTTCGAGGCGGCCGTCCGCCTCGGCGGTTTCGCGCGCGCGGCGGCCGAGCTGAACGTATCGACCAGCGCGATCAGTCACCAGATCCGCGCGCTCGAGGAATCGCTGGGGGCACGGCTGCTCGAACGCAGCACGGGGCTCGGCGGCATCAGCCTCACACCGGCCGGCACCCGCCTGCTGCCGACCGTCAGCGACGCGCTGTCGAAGCTGACCGACGCGTGCGCCGAGATTCGCGGCACCGCCACGCAACGGCTCACGGTGTCCGCCAACGCACCGTTTTCGTCGATGTGGCTCGCGCGCCGTCTCGCCGAATTCTCGTCGCTCCACCCTGAAACGCCGCTGCACGCCGTCGTGGTCGACGACGAACCGGACTTCGCGCGCAGCGGTGTCGATCTTGCGATCGTGCACGTGCCCGCGCATCGGCTGCGCGCCGACGACGACATCCTGATACGGGAAACCGTGTTCCCCGTCTGCAGCCCCGAGCTGTTCCCGTACGCATCGGGGTACGTGTGCCGCTCGCGGCTGCTGCAGGAGATGCACGAGGACAGCCCCGAGATCGACTGGCGCAACTGGGCGTCCGCGTTCGGGCTGCCGGGAGATTTCGAAACGAAGATCGTCCGCTACAGCAGTTTCAGCCAGGTGATCGGCGCGGCGGTCGGCGGCGCGGGCATCGCGCTCGGCCGCGTGCCGCTGATCGAGCCGGAACTGCGCAGCGGCCGTCTCGTTCCGCTGGTGCCGGGCCTCGCGCGCGATGCGTCATGGCGCTTCGTGCTGCGCCGCAATCCGGCGACGCGGCACCGGCTGCTCGATCCGTTGATCGCGTTCCTGCACCGCGAAGCGGATGCCCCGCCGTTCGATGTCGCGAAGATCGTTGCGCCCGCATCCAACGACAGTCATGCGCGCGGTGCGGGCGGCGCATGACGCGCCGGCACGCGAAGCCGCTGCCGGCCGCCCGTCATCGCGTCACGGCGTAGCGAAGAACAGCGCGACGACGCAGGCCATGCCGGCGAACCACACGAGCGAGCGCAGCGACGCCCAGTTCAGCAGATACATCAACGCATAGACGACGCGGGTCGCGACGAACGCCATCGCGAGCTGGTCGACGTGGTGCGCGTTCGCGCCGTTGTGCCATGCCACGACCAATGCAGCGGTAAACAGCGCCAGCGCTTCCCATGCATTCTGATGCGCGGCCTGTGCCCGCGCACGCCAGCCGGCGAGCTTCGCCAGGTACTCGCGCGGCGCATGGTTGTCGTAACCCTTGCGGGCCTTGGCCAGGAACGTCATCGGGAACGGCAACAGCGCCACGATGAACAGGCACAGCTGGGACGTCGTCATCAAAGTCTCCTCCTTTATGATTACATTGTTCAATGACATGATTGCCGGAAGCTTAGCATTGCGCCGCGCCGATCGCGCACCGGTTTTCTAGACGGGAGACTCGGCATCGGCGGCTATCGGACGCCGCGACGGCAGTGGTCCGACACCAAAAATTCCACCAAATCGTCGACAAATACGTTAATTAAAACTGGTCGAACACCAATAATATAGCGATCAACACTGGCTTGACGCGTTGCCGCGCGAGCCTGCCGACCCGAATGGCGCCGCCGCGCGCACCGAACGACTTTCGACCCGAGCCCGCCCATGCCCCGTCCCATCGTCGCCCATATCCGTCCTGACGCCGTCCGCCACAACCTCGACTTCATCCGCCGCACCGCCGCGCAGTCGCGCGTGTGGGCCGTGGTCAAGGCCAACGCATACGGTCACGGAATCGAGCGCATTTATCCGGGCCTCGCGGCCGCCGACGGCATCGCGCTGCTCGATCTCGACGAAGCCGTGCGCGTGCGCGAGCTCGGCTGGGACAAGCCGGTGCTGCTGCTCGAAGGGATCTTCGAGCCGGCCGACGTCGAACTCGCCGATCGCCACCGGCTGACGGTGGCCGTGCACTGCGACCAGCAGCTCGACCTGCTGATCGCCGCGAAGCCGCAGCAACCGATCGACATCCAGCTCAAGATGAATTCCGGGATGAACCGGCTCGGCTACCGGCCGCACGCGTTTCGCGCCGCATGGGAACGCGTGGCGGCCGCGCCGTCGATCGGCAAGATCACGCTGATGATGCATTTCGCGAACGCCGACGAAGGCGAGGTCGACTGGCAGCTCGAGCAGTTCGATGCGGCCACCGCCGGGATTCCGGGCGAGCGCTCGGCATCGAATTCGGCGGCCGTGCTGTGGCATCCGCGCGCGCATCGTGACTGGGTGCGGCCCGGCACGATCCTGTACGGCGCATCGCCGACCGGTGCGGCGCGGCACATCGCCGACACGCCGCTGATGGCCGCGATGACGCTCACCAGCAGGATCATCGGCGTGCAGACGCTCGCGCCCGGAGAAACCGTCGGCTACGGCCGCCACTTCACGGCGGACCAGCCGATGCGGATCGGGGTCGTGGCGTGCGGCTACGCGGACGGCTATCCGCGCCACGCGCCGACCGGCACGCCGATCGCGGTGGACGGCGTGATGACGCGCGTCGTCGGCCGCGTGTCGATGGACATGCTGACCGTCGACCTGACGCCGTGCCCGCAGGCGGGCATCGGATCGAGCGTCGAGCTATGGGGCGATCAGGTGAAGGTCGACGACGTCGCGCAAGCCAGCGGCACGATCGGCTACGAGCTGATGTGCGCACTCGCGCGCCGCGTGCCGGTCGTGATCGTGCCGCCGGGCGCGTCGACGGTCGTGCCGGCTTTGCGCACGGGCAGCTACGGGCGCTAACGCACGCAGGTCGCGGATGCGGCGGCACGCTCGCGTGCCGCCGCATCCGGCTCTTCCGGGTTCATTTGCGGGCCGCCGCCACGAGCGGCCCGTTTGTCTTGACGACTCTCGATGCGATGAAGCGTGCGGGACGCAAACCCTGCTGACGAGAACGCGCGTCCGCCCTGCCGCTGCGCTACGCGTTACGAACGCCATGTCGGCTTGCGCTTCTCCAGAAACGCGTCGATCCCCTCGCCGGCGTCCTCTTCCATCATGTTGCGCGCCATCACGTCGCCCGCGAACGCATACGCGTCATCGAGCGGCAACTCGCGCTGCCGGTAGAACATCTGCTTGCCGTAACGCACCGCCGCCGGGCTCTTCGCAACGATCTCCGCGACCTTGCGCGCGACGGCCGCGTCGAGCGCATCCTCGGGCACCGCTTCGTTGACGAGCCCCCACGCGGCGGCCGTCGCCGCATCGACGAAACGCCCGGTGACGAGCATGTCGAACGCGCGCTTCGCCGACACGTTGCGGCTCAACGCGACGGAGGGCGTCGAACAGAACAGCCCGACGTTGATGCCCGATACCGCGAAGCGCGCGGTGTCGGCCGCGATCGCGAGATCACACGCGGCGACGATCTGGCAACCGGCCGCCGTCGCGATGCCGTGCACGCGTGCGATCACCGGCACCGGCAATGCGCGCATCGCGAGCATCACGCGGCTGCATTGCGCGAACAGCGCGCGGTAGTAATCGAGCTCGGGCTTGCTGCGCATCTGCCGCAGATCGTGGCCCGCGCAGAACGCCTTGCCTTGCGCGGCCAGCACGACGCAGCGCACGTGCGGATCGGCGGCCAGCGAATCGAATGCGTCCTGCAGGCTTGCCAGCATCGCCTCCGACAGCGCGTTGAACTGCTGCGGCCGATTGAGTCGCAGCGTGACGACGCCGTCGCGGTCTTCACGCAACAGGATCGGCTCGGATGTCTCGTGACGGGTTTCCATGATGCTCCGCTCGCAGGGTTCGATCGGCGCAAACGGGCGACGCCCGCCCGATTCGCGACTCACACGATCACGAATCGTCCTCCACATTGCGCGCGACGTCCAGCCCGGGATCCCCGGGCGGCCCCGGCTCGTGCGTATCGGCAGCCCGCGCCGTCAGCCCGCGAGCTTCTTCAGCGCGTCGAGCACCGCGTCGCCCTTGAACGGCTTCACGATCCAGCCCTTCACGCCGGCGGCCTTGCCGCGCTCCTTCATCGCCGGGCTGCTTTCGGTCGTCAGCATCACGACGTTGACCGACGCATTCGCCAGTTCGCCACGGATCTTCTCGACCATCGTCAGGCCGTCCATGTTCGGCATGTTCACGTCGCTGATCACGAGGCGCACGCCGGGCGTCGCCTTGAGCTTCGCGAGCCCGTCCTTGCCGTCCACCGCCGTTGCGACGTCGAGCCCGTGATTGCGCAGGAAACCCGCGACTTCGTCGCGCACCGTGCCCGAATCGTCGACCACCAGAATCTTTGCCATGTCTTCTTCCCCTTTCGTCGTTGCCGACTTCAATATTCAAAACAGTTCGAGTTCGCCCGATTCGACCATCGGCCCCACGTCCTGCACCGTTTCTCGGAAATCCTCCGGAGACCAGCTCAGGCTGAACACGAAGCGCTGGTCGAGCTGCACCGACCGCCCCGATGCCGGGTCGGTCATGCGGTACTTGAAACAGAGCTGAGGACAGTCGCCGCCGAATGAAATGAACTTCTGCTTGTGATTGACGACGAGCGGCACCTGCACCGGATGGCGGGCAAGCGCCTCCGCGTCGCCGAGATAGCGGTTCTTGAACGTGCCCCACACGAGGTTGGTCAACTCGCCGAGCACGCTGTTCACGTCGCGGAAATCGGGCGCGCGGCCGTCGTCGCGCGTGCCGCCGATCATGTCGAGCAGCGGCTGCTCGCTCGTCTGCAGCAGCATGTAGCCACGGCACCACGCGCTTTCCAGCGCGATCAGGCTGAACACTTCGCCGAAGATGATCTGGTCGCGCACGATGCACGGCGTGTCGCGCTCGATAGCGAGGCCCGGGAACAGGCTGTCGAGCCGCGCCTCGGTGATCTCCGCGATGCCGCGCACGAGCGCATTCGGGTAGTCGCGGCCGAACAGGTATTCGTCGATCGCGTGCTTGAGCGGCGTCAGGTCGTCGCCGACGTAGGCTGCGCATGCGACGCGCGCGAGTGCATCGGGCAGTCCGTCGTGCAGCGCATCGCGCGATGCGGGCGACGTGCGGCGCAGGATGATCGGCAGCTCCGGGCGCAGCGCGTCGATCTGCGTCGCGATGATCGCGCTCTCGGCCGGCGAGCCGCCGTAATCCTCGGCGAGCAGGATCGCGCCGAGATCGATGTTCGAGCGCAGCACCTTCAGCAGCCGGTTGCGCCGCACGGTCAGGCCGACCAGGTTGTGCTCGTCGCAGAAACGCTTGATCGTCGCGGCATGCTCGCGGCTTTCGTCGAGCACGAGCACCTTGCTCACGGGTTGGTCTTCGGTCATCTCGCTCAATCCTCGGAATCGGTCAAAACAGTTCGAGCTCGCCGCCCATGTCCACCGCGGCCGCTTCCGGCACGTGGAAATCGACCGGCGCGTTCGCGCATATGCACAACGTCGCGCCGATCCGCACGTCGCCGCCGAGTGTCAAGTCGTACGCCGCCACGTGACCGGGGTTCAGCGCCGGCAGGTAATCGACGCTCGCGCCGCTCAGCAGGTAAGGCGTCGACATCCCGAGATCGGGAAATGGCGCGGTCAGCGCCTGGTTGATCGCGCCGCAGCACAGGTTCGCGATTTCCATGAAGGCTTCGGGCAGCGGCCGTTGCGAACTCGCGCCCGGCGTCGCGGCGGCGAAATGACGGCGCGTCGCATCGTCGTCGCGAAAGCGCAGCGCGAGCAGCAGACGAAAATGCAGAGCCGAAATCGTCAGCACGGCGACATGCTCGGCGACCTTCGGCGTCAAGCGCGACTTCGCGTTGCGCGGCGAATCGTGCGATGCACCGTGTGCGTCGTCGGCCGCCGGCCGGATCTCGCACGTGCCGCCGGATGCGAGCCGCGTACGCGCCGCATCGAAGAAGATCCGCTCGAAGCCGGCCCGGGCCTGCGCACTGATCACGCCGCCGCTCCTTCGAGACACGCATGCAGTTGCCCCGCGAGCGTCTCGACCGTCGCGAGCGCGGCCGTGATCATCTTGCCGCCGGCCTGGATGTCCTGGAACGTCGCGGCCGTCACGAGATCGTTGCGGTTCAGGCTGTCTCGATAGCTGTTCGACAGTTGCTGCGAGCGCGCGGCAAGCCCGCGCACCTCGCTCGCAACGATCGAGAAACCGCGTCCGGCAGCACCCGCGCGCGCGGCTTCGATCGATGCGTTCAGCGACACGATCGACACGTGCGCGACAATCGCCGACAGCTCCTGGTTCTTCGTGCGCATGTCCTGGTTCTGCGTGGTCAGCGAGATCATCTGCTCGTGCCAGCGCTCGAAGGTGCCGGCCAGCCCGCGCAACCGCGCGGCTTCCTCGGCGAGCTTCGTCGCATGCTGCGACAGCGCGGCGCGCTCGGCCGCGAGTGCCTGCAACGCGTCGTGCCGCTCGCCCGCGCCGGCCGTTGCGTGCGCAAGCGCTGCCTCGAGCGCCGCTTCCCGTTGCGCCCATGCATCGGCCGCGTCGGCATGCGCTGCCGCCGCCGCATCGGCGCGCGTCTCGGCCGCGCCAAGGGCGTCGCGCAACACGTCTGCTTCGCGCATCATCGCAACAACGAGCCGAGCGCGCGCCATCCGCCACACGATCGCGGCGAGCGCCGCGACCACCAGGCCGCCGGCCAGCGCGGCACCGATCGGGATCATCCACGCTTGCACGGTCACTCCGTTGCGTCGGCGTTCGCGACGCCTGCGGATACGTGTGCGGCTTCGTGGGCGCTTCCGTTCGCCGCAAAGCGCTCGGGCAGCGACACGACCGTCTGGAATGCGCGATACGGCGCGCCGACGCAATCGTCGGTGAAGCGCAGCGCGATATCGCCGCCGTCGCGCTTCAGGAAGTTGCGCACCGCATCCATCCCGACGCCGCGCCCCGACACTTCGGTCACCGCGCTCGCGGTCGAGAAGCCGGGCCGGAAAATCAGCTCCGCGACAGCCTCGTCGGACAGCGCCGTTTCGTTGTCGTCGTCGATCCAGCCGCGCTCGCGCGCGATTGCGCGAATCCGGTCGAGCGCGAGACCGCGACCGTCGTCGCCTAGCACGAAGCGCAGTGCGCCGTTCCCGACGGCGACCGCGATGTCGATCGTGCCGGCCGGCGCCTTCCCCGCCGCACGACGCTCATCGGAGGTTTCGATACCGTGGTCGACCGAATTGCGCAGCAGGTGCATGAATACGTTCTTCAGCGTCGCGGCGATCTCGCCGCGCACACGATGGCCGTGGCTGTCGATATGCACGACGGGCGCCGGCTTGCCGAGCTCCGCCGCGAGCGACGGCAGCGACTCGATCACGCCGCCCAGCGTTTCACCGATGCCCAGCGTGCCGAACTGGCTCAGCAAACGGCGCACCGAATCGCGCGCTGCGTGCCAGTCGCCCGCGTTCGCCGGATCGGCGCCGTCGAGCATGCGCAGGCTCTCGCTGATATGCGCGCGCTCGACCATCAGGTAGTCGGCGCCGCCGTGCCGGGCCGGGTCGCCATTGCGGCCGAGCGTGACCGCGTTGATCGTCGCGTAGTGATCGACGGCCTCGCGCACGCGGGACAGATCGTCCATCAGCGCGTCGCGGTTCCACTCGGGTCCGCCGTCCGCGTGGCGTAGCGATTCGTACGCCTGCTCCGCTTCATGGACGATGTTCGTCAGGTGCTGGAGGCTGTACGTGCGCGCATTGCCCTTGATCGTGTGCATGTTGCGGAACAGCGCCGCGACGATCGAATGATCCGCGCGTTCGTGCTGGCGGATAATCCGCTCGTTCTCGCTGAGGAAGCCCTTCGCGCTGTGCACGAAGTCGTGGAACTTGTCCTGGCTGATCGACAGGATCTCGCCGATCATCTCGAGACGGCGCTGCTGCTCGCCGGCCTGCGCGGTCAGCTCGCGGATCTCGGTCACGTCGCGCACGCACAGCATCAGGCGCGCAACCGTATCGGTCTCGTCGGTAATCGCCGACCAGCTCAGGTCGAGCCACTTCTCGCGGCCGTCCGGCATCCGCTTCGGGACTTCGTTGACGAGCAAGTGCTCGTTGAACGCGAAGTTCATGCTGTCCTCGCCGAGACACGCATGCACGGCCGCATCGACCTGCGAGCGCGCGTCCGGGCCGATGCCCGAATCGTCGAACACGAGCGCCATCAGGTCGCGGCCCGCGATGTCGTTCGTCTCGAAGATGGTTTCGAGGTAAGCCGAATATTCCCCATGCACGACGCCGCCTTCGACAACGGTCAGGATCCCTTGCTGCATGTTCTGCAGCATCGCCTGGATGTCGGCCGTCTTCTGCTTCAGTTGCGCGGCGTTCTCCTGAATCTTCTCGATCATCCCGTTGAACGCGACGATCGAATGGCCGATCTCGTCCATCCGGCCCACCGGCACGCGGCGCGTGAAATCCTGGCTCGTCGCGATCTCGCTCATCATCGTCTGCATCCGGCTCAGCGGACGCGTGATCTGGCGATACAGCACGAAACCAAGTGCGGTCAGCAGCACGACGACGGTGCCGGCCACACCCGCGATTGCGGTCGCCGTGGTCGACAGCATCCCGTTCAGCGCATGGATCGCGTCGTCCTTCTGGCGATTCTTCTCGACACGCAGCGTGCCGACGATGCTTTCCAGTTCGTCGCGATACTGCGCGACGTTCGCGAACAGGTAAGCCTGCGCCATCTCCGGCTTGCCATCCGTCTTCATTTTCACGGTATCGTCGATCGCCGAGAAATAGTTCGCGGCGCTGTCCTTCGCCTGCGTGACGAGGCCTTCCTGCGCTTGCCCGACGGCGGACTTCGCCTGCGCATCGAGCGCTGCGCGCAGCGCGCCCTGCTTTGCCTTCAGTTCGTCGCGCGCCTGCGCGGCGGTGTTTGCATCCGGCGCGTAGATCAGCGTCATCGTGGCGATCTGGATGTTCTTCACGTCGGCGACGAGATCCGCCGATGCGAGCGCGCTCGGCACGATTCCCTGGGTAACCTGACGCACTTCGGACGCACTCTTGCGTGTCTGGTACACGGCGTATACGCCGATCGCGGACAGCGCGAGAAACGTCAGGACGACTAGCAACGTGATGCGATGACGGATGGTCATGAGTACAGCTCCCCGCAGCGATCCGGCTTCGATCGCCCCTTGGCCTATTGAAAGAATGTGAGCGGCGAATTATCGGGGATGGTGTATGACTGTCCGATGACCGAAAATCAATTGGTCATTTAGAAAATCACAATAATGAATTGCGGCGAGAAAAATCTAAAGTCTTGCGCGAATTTGCCGTTAACCTCCGGCCCGCCCGCTCCGTCTGGCCACCCGGCCGACCAGGCACATCGAATTGCGGATATTCATTCTTTTATTCGTGATCCACCCGCTCATTCCAGTCGAATATCGGCAAAACGTTCGCGCGTTATCCGAGAGCCGGATTCTTTCCGAATGCCTTTGAGCGTGACGACGGATCGAATGCGCGGGCTGTCGCCGACCCGCGCATTCGTCGCTCAGGGATCGAGCGCACCGCCCGACCACCCGGCCGACGGTCGCGAACCCGTCAGCTTCAACGCGACGTCGCCCTGGGCGACCAGCCGCTCGCGATTGCGCGTGACGATGCGCCCGGCCTGCGGCGCGACCAGCACATGCTCGCTGCCGGGCACGCCGGGATGCGCAACGATCCGTGCAATCCGTTCGCCGGCATCGACCGTCACACCGAGTTCGCGTTCGTACACGAGCACGCCCGACACAGGCGCCAACACCGTCTCCATATGCGCGATCGGCACGGCCTCGCCGCGCCATTCGTGTACGCCGGCCGGCTCCGCGATCACGCCGCGGCCGCGCAGGAATGCAAGCAAGCCGTCCGCGTCGCGCTCGGCGAGCGCATCGGAAACGTCGGATTGCCCGCGCAGTTCGACGGTCGCGACGAGCCGCTCGCGCAACGCGCCGCCGCGCGCCCAGTGCGAGGCGATCGCGCCTTCGAATGCGCCGTCGTCGTCCTCGTCCCACAGAATCGCAACGTCGGCATCGAGCGCCGCCGCGAGATCGCGGCCAGCGGGCCACAGGTCGCTGTGGAGGTACACATAAGGCAACGCGTCGGAATCGGTATGCAGATCGAGCACGATGTCGGCATCGCACGCGGCGTCGAACAACGTGCGCTGCCACGCGGCGAACGTCGTCGCGGGCCGGCGCGAGGCGGCCGATTCGTGGAAATGCCGGTTGAAATTGCGGTGCGTCGCATCGTGGAAGCGGCCGAGCAGCCGCCCTTGCCGGAACTGCGCGAGCCCGAGAGGGTTCGCCTGCGGCACGACCGTCACCGTGCCGCGCAGCACACCGCGATCGTGCGCCGCGCAAAGTTGCGGCAGCAACCGGTGCAGCACGAGCATGCCGGCTATCTCGTCCGCGTGCACGCCGGCCTGCAGGTGCACGCGCGGCCCGTCGCCGCCCGACAGCCGCCACGCGCGGATCGCGAGCGGCTGCCCGCCATCGCCCGGCACCTGCCATGTCAGCGTTTCGATCATCGTCCGTCCTCCATTCGAAGCCCTCCGGGCATCACGACGACGCGCGCGAATCCGCGCTCAGGCTCGCAACGAATGCCGCAATGCGCTCGCACGCGTCGGCCAGCGTCGCATCGTCGACGACGAAGCCGAAGCGCACGAAGCCGGCTGCAGTATCGCCGAACGCGCTCGCGTCGAGCAATGCGACCTGCTTCGCACGGAACAGCCCCCACGTGAACGCGTGCGCATCCAGCCCCGTGCCGCGCACGTCGACCATCATGAACATCCCTGCCTCCGGCAGCAGGCAGCGCAGCCCCGGCACGTCGCGCAGGCGCGCGTAGGCCAGGTCGCGGCGGCGGCGGTACAGCTCCCGCATGTCGGCGACGATAGCCGCCTTGTTGTCGAGCGCGGCGACGGCCGCCTGCTGGATGAAGCCCGGCAGCCCGTACAGCATGCACAGCGCGAGCCGCTCCGCGTGCTCGATCAGCTCGGTCGGGCCGATCGCCCAGCCGACCCGCCAGCCCGGCATCGCATGCGACTTCGACAGGCTGCCGATCGTCACCGTGCGCTCCGCCATCCCGGGAAGCGCCGCGATGCTGACCATGTCGCGCTCGAACGTCAGTTCCGCATAGACCTCGTCGGACACGACCCACAGATCGCGCTCGCAGGCGAGCCGTGCGATCCGTTCGAGATCGGCGCGCGGCATCACGACGCCGGTCGGGTTGCACGGCGTCGCCAGGAAGATCGCCTTCGTGCGCGGCGTCACGGCCGCTTCGAGCGCATCGAAGTCGAGATGAAAACCGCGCGACGCGTCGACGGGCACCGGTACGAGCGTCGCGCCCGATGCGCGCACGCTCGCTTCGTACGTGAGATACATCGGCTCGGGCACGATTACCTCGTCGCCTGCCTCGCACAGGCACATCGCCATCGCGAACAGCGCGTTCTGCGCGCCTGCCGTCACGATCACGTGCTCGGCACCGACCGGCTGCCCGGACGCTTTCGCATGCTCGCGCGCGATCGCCGCGCGCAGTTCGGCACGCCCGCGCACTTCGCTGTAGTGCGTATCGCCGCCGCGCAGCGCGGCGACCGCGCGCTCGACGATCACGTCGGGCGTCGAGAAATCCGGATCGCCGACACTCAGGATGATGGCCGGCTCCCCTGCCGCGACAGCGCGCTGCGCCGCATAATGAATGTCCCATGCGGTCGTGCGCTTGCCCTTCAGACGATCGACCAGCTTCGAATAGTTCATGCGTTCTCCATCGCGCAGCGCCAGAGCGGCCGCCGCGCTGTCAGTGGTTCTTCAACGCGGCATGCGCACCGGCACACGCCGCTCGAGCCGGCCGAATGCGCGTTCGATCACGAACGCCAGCACGACGTAGATCACGGCGATCGCCAGCAGCGGCTCGTAGGTCCGCAACGTCTGCGCACGAATGTAGTTCGCGGCGCCGAGCACGTCCATCACCGCGACCGTCGATGCGAGCGCGGTCGACTTCAGCAGCATCACCGTTTCGCCGGCCAACGTCGGCAGCAGGATCTGGATCGCACGCGGCAGCCACACGCGCCGCGCGATCATCGACGGGCGCATCCCCATCGCGCGCGCGGCCTCGATCTCGCCCTTCGGCACGCCGCGCAGGCCCGCGCGCAGCACTTCGCCGACATATGCGCCGACGCTGATCACCAGCGCGAACGCGACATACCAGAAGCCGTCGCGCAGGAACGGCCACAGCACGCTGTCGCGCAAGGCGGGCCAGCCGGCGAACAGCGAGCCGACGCCGTAGTAGATCAGGTAGATCTGCACGAGCAGCGGCGTGCCGCGGATCACCTCGGTGAAAGCCTTGCTGGCGCGCGCGATGACCGGATTGGCCGACAGCCGTGCAAACGCGACGGCGATCGCGAGCGCGAAGCCGAACACGGCCGAGATGACGAGCAGCTTGACGGTGGTCAGCACGCCGAGCAGCAGCAGCGACCCGTAGGAGGACAGTACGCTCAGATCCATGACGTTGATCCGGTTCGGTCGAAAAATCCGTGGGAAGGCGCGACGCGGTTCACGACGCCGGCATCCAGCGGCCGAAACGCCGCTCGATCTCGCGGAACAGCATGCCGGACAGCGACGTGATCGCGAAGTACACGGCCGCGACCATCAGGTAGTAATGCATGTACTCGCGCGTCGAGCCGGCCGCCTGCTTCGCTGTGTAGAGCAACTCGCTGTAGCCGACCACGCTGATCAGCGCGCTGTCCTTCACCAGGATCAGCCACAGGTTCGTGAAGCCGGCCAGCGCATACGGCGCCATCGCCGGCAGCGTCACGCGCCGGAACACGAGCGCGGGCGACGCGCCGAATGCACGCGCGGCCTCGATCTGCCCGTACGGGATCGCGAGGATCGCGCCACGGATGATCTCGGCCGCGTACGCGCCCTGCACGATGCCAAGCACGATCACCGCCGCGGCAAAGCCGTTGACCGCCACCGGCCCGACGCCGATCGCCGTCATCAGCAGGTTGATCGCGTCGGTGCCCGCGTAATAGAGCAGCAGGATCAGCAGCAGTTCGGGCACCGCGCGGCACAGCGTCGTGTAACCCTGCGCGAGCCGTTGCAGCACGCCCACGCCGGACAGTTTCGCGGCCGCGCCCAGCAACCCGAGTACGATCCCGACGACGAACGCGCCGAGCGAAATCTCGAGCGTGACGCCCGCGCCCTGCAGCAGCGCGACGCCCCAGCCGTCCGGGTCCATGCCCAGGTAACTCACCCATCCCCAACCGTCCATGCCTCCTCCTGTTCCGTGCGTGGCGCGCGTCGGCGCGTATCCGTGCGATCAGTGCGGCCAGAGGTCGATCGGGAAGTACTTCTTGGCGATCTGCGCGTACTTGCCCGATGCGTGCAGCTGTTCGAGCGCCTGGTCCATCTGCTGCTTGAGCGGCGCATCGGCCTTGCGCATGCCCGCACCGACGCCGTAGCCGAAGATCGCCGGATCCATCTTCACGCTGCCGGGGCCCTTCAGCTCGAACGCGGCACCGTCCTTCGACTTGAGGAAATCGAGGATGCCGAGCTGGTCGAGGTACATCGTGTCGATGCGGCCGGCGACGAGGTCCGAGTTGCAGTCGTCCTGCGTGTTGTACAGGCGCACCGTCGCGCTCTTGCCGTACGCCATCTTGATGAATTCGGCGTTCGCGGTGGAGCCCTGCACGCCGATCACCTTGCCCTTGAGGCCGTCCGGCGTCAGCGTGAGCTTCTGGTTCTTCGCACCGACGAACGTGCCCGGCGTCTCGTAGTACGGCCGCGAGAACGCGATCACCTTCTGGCGCTCCGGCGTGATCGACATCGAGTTGAAGATGACGTCGATCTTGTCGCTGAGCAGCGCCGGGATGATGCCGTCCCACGCGACTTCCCTGATCTCGCACTTCGCCTTCATCTGCTCGCACAGTGCGCGGATCAGATCGGCCTCGAAGCCGCTCCACTGTCCGGTCGGACTCTTCATCAGGAACGGCGGATACGGCTCGGCAGCGACGCCGAAGCGCAGCACGCCCGACGACGCGTGCGCGGAACCGAGCGGCGCGAGCGCCGCGAGAACGAGACTCAACAGGCACAGCAGACTGCGTACGACGCGTTTCATGGTCGGACTCCTTGCGGGAAAGATAGGGATCGGTGCGACCGGCATGGGTACGGCCGGTACCGTCCCGGCCGGCCGCGCAGGCCATGCCTGCGGTTCAGCGGCGTTGCCGGTGTGCGTTGACGAACTGACGGCAGCGTTCGCTCTGCGGCGCGTCGAAGATTTCACGCGGCGTGCCGCTCTCCTCGACGCGCCCTTGGTGCAGGAACAGCACCTTGTTCGATACGTCGCGTGCGAACGCCATCTCGTGCGTAACGAGAATCATCGTGCGGCCTTCGCACGCGAGATCGCGGATCACCTGCAGCACTTCGCCGACGCGTTCGGGATCGAGCGCGGAAGTCGGCTCGTCGAACAGCATGACTTTCGGCCGCATAGCCAGCGCGCGCGCAATCGCGACACGCTGCTGCTGGCCGCCGGACAGGAATGCGGGATAGACGTTGCGCTTGTCGGCGAGGCCGACGCGCTCGAGCAGCTGTTCGGCACGCGCGATCGCTTCGGCTCGCGGTTCGCGCAGCACGTGCACCGGCATCTCGATCACGTTTTCGAGCACCGTGCGGTGCGCCCACAGGTTGAAGCTCTGGAACACCATGCCGAGACGCGTGCGGATGCGCTCGACCTGGCGCGGATCGGTCGCCACCGTGCGGCCCTTGCGGTCGACTTTCAGCCCGATCTCCTCGCCGTCGACGACGATACGTCCACGGGTCGGCGTCTCCAGCAGATTGATGCAGCGGAGCAGCGTGCTCTTGCCCGAGCCGCTCGCGCCGATCAACGAGATCACTTCGCCTTCGTGCGCGCTCAGCGACACACCCTTCAACACCTCCAGCTCGCCGAACCGCTTGTGCAGGTCCGTCACCTGCACGCGCTCCTCGACGGCTGTCTTCACGCTCTCCACCCGCGCCAACATGCTGTCTCCCGTGTCGAATTCTCACGCCCGCCCCGTGGGGGATCGCGGCATCTTGTTGAATGGCCGACCAACCTCATGCGGAGTCGAGTATAGGCTCTGTTGAACGGAGGTTCAACAGATTTCAATAATCCGGAAGCAAGGGTTTTCGCGGGTTCCGCCGCTGTAATTGAACAAGCGTCCGACACTCCCCTATAATCGGTGCCATGACGATTCCGTAAGGTCACTCCGTGAAAAAGACTCCTGGCAGCGCACCGGTTCAGACCCGCAGCCGCGGCATTCGCGAAACGCCCGCCGTGCGGCAGCAATCGATCATCGACGCGACGATGCGCTGCATCGCGCGCTACAGCTATTCGGAAACCACGATCGACCGCATCTGCGCGGAAGCGAAGGTGTCGCGCGGGCTGATCAACCATCACTTCCAGTCGAAAGACGAGCTGATGGCGCAGACCTACAAGCGGCTCGCCGCCGACCTGCTCGACGTGTCGCGCGCGGCCGCCGCGAACGCGACGGGCCCCGAGGACAAGCTCGACGCGATCATCAAGGTGTGTTTCGCCGCGCCGGTGTTCGCGCCGAAGAACGTGAAGGTCTGGCTCGGCTTCTGGAGCGTCGCGCACAGCGATCCGGTGATCCGCAAGGCGCACAAGGAGCTGTACGCCGGCTACCGGCAGGCGTTGAAGAAACTGTTCGACCAGATCGCCGAAGTGCGCGGCGGCACCGTCGACAGCGATCTCGCCGCGCTGACGCTGACGGCCGTGATCGACGGGTTCTGGCTCGAACTCGCACGCGACCCGACGTCGTTTACCGCGGAAGACGCGCTGACGAGCTGCCTGCGCGTCGTCGATTCGTTTCTCCCGCCGCCGAAAACGGCCCGCAAGCGCGCGTAACGCGGCGCGCCGGCGACATGACGCAGCAGCGCCGCCGGAAACCCGGCGGCGCACACGACGGCCTCGCATCGCGAGGCCGTTCGCGTTTTCAGCGCACGCGAATCTCGATCAGATACGGCGCGTCATGCGCCGCCGCTTCGCTGAGCGCCCCGGCCAGCGACGCGCCCTCTTCGACGCGCTGCGCGCCCCATCCATACGCCCGCGCGATCGCGACGAAGTCCGGCGTGTGCAGATCCACGCCGACTGGCTCGACGCCGCCGTCGACCATGGCCTGCTTGATCTCTCCGTAACCGCCGTTGTTCAGCAGCACGACGATCACGCGCGCACGATGCTGCACCGCGGTGCCGAGCTCGGCGAGCGTGTACTGGAACCCGCCGTCGCCAGCGACGCAGACGACCGGCCGCGACGCATCGCCAAGGCTCGCACCGACGGCGGCCGGCAACCCGTAGCCGAGCGAGCCGAAGCCGACCGACGCGTTGAACCAGCTGCGCGGGCGCGGCGCCGCGAAACCGACGTTGCCCGCATAGACGATGCGCGTCGAGTCGCCGACGATGGCCGCATCGGGCAGCGCGTCGCGCACGCTGTCGAGCAGCGCGAGGTCGCGCCGCATCTCGTCGTTCAGTTCCTGCCGCGCCGCCGCACGGCACACCGCCGCGCGTTCGGGGCCGTCGCCAGCCGCACGGGCATGCGCGTCGGGCCATGCACGCCGCAGCGCACGCAGGGTTTCGCCGACGTCGCCGAGCAGCGGCAGCGCCGGCACCGCATTGCGGCACAGCTGCTGCGGATCGATGTCGATCCGCACGAGCGGCGCGGGCATCGAAAAGCTGCGCGTCGCATACAGGTCGTAATCGGTCGGCCCGAGCTCGGTGCCGAGCGCGACGATCAGGTCGCTGTCGCGCATCAGCGCGCGCACCGCGTCGCTCGACGCCGACCACGCGATGCCGAGCGGATGCGCGGGCGGCAGCACGCCGCGTCCGTTGATCGTCATCACGACCGGCGCATCGAGCGCTTCCGCGAGCCAACGCACGTCGCCGGCCGCGCCGAGCGCGCCGCCGCCCGCGAGGATCAGCGGCGCGCGTGCGGCAGCCACCTTCGCACGCAGCGCGTCGATGCCGTCGGCCGATGCCGGGCCCGGCGCGATGCGCGGCGGCGCGGCCGGCACCGGCGGCAACGTGTCCGCCGGCGCCGCGAGCACGTCGAGCGGAATCTGGATGTGCACCGGGCGCGGCCGGCCGCCCGAAAACACCGCGAACGCGCGCGCGATCGCCTGCGGCAGCGCGTCGGCGCGCGGCACCGTGTAGCTGAACGCGGCGATGTTCTCCGCGAACGCATGCTGGTCCGGCAATTCGTGCAGATGGCCGTTGCCGGAACCGATATCGCCGGACGCGTTGACGCTGGAAATCACCAGCATCGGAATCGAATCCGCATAGGCCTGCGCCATAGACGTCGCGATGTTCGTCATCCCGGGGCCGGTGATCACGAAACACACGCCGGGCTTGCCGGTCGCGCGCGCATAGCCGTCCGCCATGAAGCCGAGGCCCTGCTCGTGGCGCGCGCTCACGTGGCGCAACGCGCTGCCGGCCAGCCCGCGGTACAGCTCGATCGTATGCACGCCGGGAATGCCGAACACCGTGTCGACGCCGTATGCGGCGAGCAGGTCGACGAGGTACATGCCTACTGTTTTCATTTCGCTTCCATCGTTGAGGATAGGTTTCTGAATCACGCGCCGGCCGGCGCAGCCGTCAATGCGCGAGCCCCGGCAGCAATTCGCGCACGCCCCGCGCGAGCATCTGGAACGCGATCGCGGTCAGCACGATGCCCGACAGCCGCTCGACCAGCGTCCTGCCGATCTCGCCGAGCCGGCGGCACCACGACGCCGAGCACGCATACGTGAGCCCGATCACGCCGGCATGCAGCACGCACACCGCGCTCAGCGCCAGCAGGTCGGCCGGCGTATGAAAGCGCGTCGCCGTCGTGATCACGAGCGACATCACCGCGCTGCCGATCGACAGCGGGAAAATCAACGGCACCGCGATGTAGTTGCGCCACTGCGCATACTCCAGCCGCGTGTCGCCGCCGCTGCGTTCGTCGTTCGCCGTGCCGCGCATCATCGGGATCGACCACAGGCACAGCACGAGCCCGCCGGTCAGCGTCAATGCGCCGAGCGTGAGGCCGAGCATGCGCAGCAGGAACTGCCCGCCCCACACCGCGCCGACCATCAGCACGGCGATCCACGCGAACAGCCTGAGCGCGATCTGCCGCTGTGTCACGTCGGGAAAATGCCCGGTGACGGCCGCGTACATCGGGATCGCGACCGGCGGGCAGAACAGCGTCAACAGGCCGGTCAGGAACAGCAGCACGTCGCTCGACGTCAGGGTCATTGCTCGAACTCACATGCGGTCGGGTGGTTGAAAAACGCGGCGGCAGCGCGGCCAGTCTCGCGCTCAGTCCTGCGCGGCTTCCTGCGCCGCACGTTCGCGCGACCGCATGTCGCCGTCGAAATCGTCGAGCGTCGGAAACGCCATCGGTTCGAGCCGGTCGAGCTGCGCGAGGTACGCGTCGTACCGTTCGAGCACGGCCGCGCGCTCCGCGTCGCCGATATACGGCACGTGATAGCCGACGAACGACGGCAGCACGTCGAAGCCCGCGTAGCCGAGCGTGCCGCGCAGCACATGACGCAGCATCAGGTCCATCTCGCCATGCACGCCGTCCGCGCCGAACATGTAGTCGCGGCCGCCGCAGGTATAGGCGAGCAGCGCGCGCTTGCCGCGCATCCCGCCGCGATCGTAGAAACGCACACCGCCGTACACCTTGCCCGACACGAGCACACGGTCGATCCAGCCTTTCATGATCGCCGGCACCGAGCACCAGAACAGCGGGAAGCTCAGGATCAGCAGGTCGCATGCGACGAGCTTGTCGAGTTCCGCGGCAATGTCGGGCGCGATCGCGTGCGCGGCGACGTTCTCGCGCTGCTCCAGTGCGTAGACGAGATAGTCGGGGTTCTTGCGCACGCCGAAATCGGCCGCGCTCGCGACCGGATTCCACTGCATCGCGTACAGGTCGGACACCGTCACGGTATGCCCCTGCGCTTCGAGCGTGCTCACCGCGCGGTGCAGCATCGACGTCGTGAACGACTGCGGTTCGGGATGGGCGTGAACGATCAGGACTTTCATGGTGCGATTTTTCTCCGCAACGTAACGTTGAAGGGTGGAATTCAGACGGACCCGGCCGCGCGCCTGCGCAGCAGCGACAGGCCGATCGCCACGCAGGTCGCGACGAGCAGCAGCGTGGACACCGACGCGATCGCCGGATCGACGTTCTCGCGCATCCCGTCCCACATGCGGCGCGGCAGCGTGTACACGTGGCGGCTCGAGATGAACAGCGTGACGACGAGTTCGTCCCACGACAGGATGAACGCGAACACCGCGGCCGACAGCACGCCCGGCTTGATCGACGGCAGGATCACGTAACGCAGCGTCTGCGCGACGTTCGCGCCGAGGCTGCGCGACGCCTGCTCGATCCGCAGCCCGACCGTCGCGAGCGATGCGGAAACAGCCACCACCACGTACGGCACCGACAGCACGACATGCGACAGGATCGCGGCCGGAAAACTGTCGAGCATGCCCAGCTCGCCCCACAACCGGTAGAACGCGAGTGCCGACACGATCGGCGGCACGATCAGCGGAAACAGGATCACACCGCGCACGAACTCGCCGCGCCGCGACGCGACCTTCCACAGCCCGATCGCGCACAGCGTGCCGAGCGTGACGGAGATCACCGACGACACCAGCGCGATCAGCCCGCTCTGCAGGAAGCTCGACAGCCAGCCGTCGTCGTCGAGCAGGGCACCGTAGTGCCGCAGCGACAGCGTGCCGTCCGGCATCGACAGGTAATCGTTCGGCGTCAGCGACACCGGCACCGACACGAGCAGCGGCAACATCAGGAACAGGATCGCGGCCCATGCGATGCCGACCACCAGCGCGCGTCCTGCGGTCATTCGGTTTTTCATCGGTTCGTTCTCCGGTCGGGTCAGCGCGCGCCGAACAGCTCGCGCAGGTCGACGAAACGCGCGAGCAGCGCGAGCGCGGCCAGGATCGACGCCAGCAGCAGCGACGCGAGCGCCGCCCCGCTGCCCCAGTTCACCAGCTGCAGGATCTGCGTGCTGATGTATTCGGCGATCATCACCGTGCGGCCGCCGCCGAGGATCACCGGCGTCACGTAGAAGCCGAGCGCGAAGATGAACACGAGGATCGCCGCGCCGACGATGCCCGGCCGCGTCTGCGGGAAATACACCTTGCGGAACGTGACAAGCGCGCCCGCGCCGAGCCCCTGCGACGCGCGCGCGAGCTGCGGGTCGATGCCCTTCATGTTCGCGTACAGCGGCAGCACCGCATACGGAATCATGAAATGAATCATCCCGATCACGACGCCGATCTCGTTGCGCATCAGCGGAAGCGGCGCGTCGATCAGCCCGATGCGCATCAGCAGCGTGTTGACGAGCCCCTGCTCGCCGAGCAGGAACAGCCACGAGAACGCGCGCACCAGCACCGACGCCCAGAACGGCACGAGCAGCCCGAACATCAGCGCCATCCGCTGGCGCGGGCCGACATGCGCCATCGCATACGCAATCGCGTAGCCGAGCGCGACCGAGCAGACGGTCGTGACGGCGCACACGCGCAGCGTCGTCCACAGCACGCGATGCACGCCGTGGTTGTCGAGCAGCCGCGCGTAGTTCTGCAAACTGGGCTCCGGCACGGTGAAGCCGAGCCATAGCACGCGCACGAGCGGATACACGTACAGCACGATCAGCACCGCGAGCAGCGGCACGACGAGCAGCCAGTAGCGATCGGCCTTCGCACGGCCGAGCGGGACAGCGCCCGCGACGGGAGTAGAGAGGGTATTCATGGCGTGACGCTCACGAGGCGGCGGCTCAGGACGACATCAGGTCGGTGTACTGTGCGAGCGTCGCTTCATAGTGCTGCGCCCACCACTCGGGATTCACCTTGCACTGCTTCGCCCAGTTCTCCGGCGTGCCGGGATTGTCGGCGCGCAGCGCCTGCGGCACCGCGGCGGTCGCGGCCGGCGTCACCGGCCCGTTGCCGAGCAGCGACAGCAGGCGCACCTGCGGCTCGATGCCCTGCACGAACTTGATGAACTGCCAGACGGCATCGCCCGACGGATTGTTCTTCGGCACGCCCCACACATCGCACGACGCGAGTCCCTGCTCCCACGTATAGCGGAACCGGCCGTTGCTCTCGCGCTGGATCACGTTCGCACGCGTGTGCCAGATGCACGCCATGCTGACTTCGCCATTGCGCAGCAGCTGCAGGCTGTCCGCGCCCGAATCCCACAGCAGCACGTTCGAGCGCAACGCCTTCAGTTTCTTCAGCGCGCGCGGCACGTCGATCGGATAGACCTTGTCCTTGTCGACGCCGTCGGCCATCAGCGCGGCTTCGAGCGCGCCGCCCATCCACTTCCACAACCCGCGCTTGCCCGGAAACTTGCCGACGTCCCAGAAATCGGCCCAGTTCTTCGGCGGATTCGCGCCGAACTTGCGCGCGTCGTACGCGAGCACGTAGCTCAGCAGATACGACGGCGCGCCGAAGTCCGATGCGAGCCCCGGCAACGCGTTGCGGCCGACCACCGAATAATCGATCGGCCGCAGGAAGCCCTGCTTGCCGAGCTTGATCGCCGCGAAGCCGTCGAGGTCCATCACGTCCCAGATCACGTTCCTGTTCTCGACCATCGCCTTGATCTTGCCGTCCTCCGGCGACGAGTCGTAGCCCATCCGGATCCCGCTCGCCTTCGTGAACGGATCCATGTACGCGGAGCGGAACGCCGAGCGCGCTTCGCCGCCCCATGCGCTGAGCACGATTTCCTTCGGGTTCGACGCCCGCGCGTCCTTCGTGCCGAGCGACAGCAGCGTCGGCGCGATGCCGGCGGCCGCGCACAGCCGCAGGAAATCGCGGCGGCGCTGCGACGTCGCAGGTCGAAGGTCGCGTGCTTGATCGATCAGGTCCTGCAGATATCGGTTCGTCATGGTGTCTCCTCCAGGCTGGACAGCGCCCGCACGCGTCTCGTCGTTTCCGGGCACCAGTGAATCGGCCGCCGACGGCGGCGGACGCCGCGTCGCGCGGGATGCAACCTTCGCCGCGTCAGTCGGCTGCGATCCGGCAGGTCGCGTCGCGCTCCCACTGCACGAACACGTCCATGCCGGTGCGTGGCGACGCGAGCCCGCGCCAGGCAGGCACGTCCGCCGTCATGCAGCCGAGCGCCGGCGTCTCGATCTCGAAGCGGTACGACGAACCGAAGTAACTCCAGTGACGGATACGCCCCGCCACTTCGTTGTGCGCGCCACCGCATGATGTCGCCGACACGGCAACCTTCTCCGGGCGCAGCGCGAACAGCAGCGTGTCGCCGGCGCGCGCGCCGCATGCTGGCGCGACGAAACGCGCATCGCCGACGCGGTAATGCGTCGCCGTCGCATCGCCGCCGAGCGCGACGCCTTCGATGAAGTTGCTCTTGCCGAGGAAGTCCGCGACGAAGCGGTTGGCCGGCTGCTCGTACAGTCCGTCCGGCGAGCCGATCTGTTCGAGCCGGCCGTCGCGCATGATCGCGATCCGGTCCGACATCGACAGCGCCTCTTCCTGGTCGTGCGTGACGAACAGGAAGGTCGCACCGAGCCGTTCGTGCAGGGCCTTCAGTTCGACCTGCACCTCGCCGCGCAGCTTGCGGTCGAGCGCGCCGAGCGGTTCGTCGAGCAGCACGAGATCGGGATCGAACACGAGTGCGCGCGCGATCGCGACCCGCTGCTGCTGGCCGCCCGACAACTGGCGCGGCAGGCGATCCGCGAGATGGCCGAGCCGCACCAGATCGAGCGCGGCCTTCACTCGCTTCACCGCGTCGGGCCCCTTCTGCTTGCGCACCATCAGCGGATACGCGACGTTCTGTTCGACCGTCATGTGCGGAAACAGCGCGTAGCCCTGGAACACCATCCCGAAGTTGCGCTTCTCCGGCGGCAACGCGACGATGCTGCGGCCGCCGACGCGCAGGTCGCCGGTGCTCGGACGCTCGAACCCGGCGACGATCGTCAGCAGCGTCGTCTTGCCGGAACCCGACGGCCCGAGGATCGTCAGGAACTCGCCGCGCGGAATGTCGATCGTCGTTTCGCGCAGCGCATGCACGCTGCCGTAGCGCTTCGACACGCGATCGATCTGCAGCCCCGCACCGCTCGCGCCGCGCGCCGTCGCTTCCGTGCGCGCCGCTTCCGCGGCGGTCCGCCCCACCTCCACACCTGCCGCCGTCTCCATCACTACGCTCATCGTGTGTCTCCTGGTCGACTCACAATTGGGTTGAACGTTCATTTAACAGAACTTATACTATGCCGAAATGCGGTCCGCAAGTAGCGGCGACCCTTGCAGGCTCTGACACAACCCCGACACACGACAACCAGGAGACAGTGATCAGCATGAGCATCGAGGACATCCGAATCGAACGGCACGACGGCGTCGTGACCCTTCGCCTGAACCGCCCGGCGAAACGCAATTCGCTCGCGCGGCCGCATCTGGACTTTCTGCGCGAGACACTCGACGCGCTCGCGAACGATCCGGCCGTGCGCTGCCTCGTGCTGACCGGCACCGGCAGTGCGTTCTGTGCGGGCGCGGACGTCGACGAATGGGCCGAGGCCGAGCGCAACGGCGAACTCGACACGTACGGCTGGAGCGAGCGCGCACACCGCTTCGTGCAGGTGCTGGCCGCGTTTCCGCGCCCCACCGTCGCGGCGCTGAACGGCTCGACGGTCGGTGCGGGCACCGACATCGGCTTCGCATGCGATTTCCGCATTGCGAGCACGGCCGCGTCGCTGCGCTGCGGGTATACCGGCATGGGCTACAGCCCCGACATGGGCGGAAGCTGGTTCCTGCCGCGCATCGCGCGCCCGGACGTCGTACGCCGCTTCATCTTCCTGAACGAACGCTGGAATGCGCAGGACGCGCTCGCGGCCGGACTCGTGTCCGAAGTCGTCGATGCCGACGCATTCGCGGAGCACGTCGCTGCATTCGCCGCGCGTCTCGCGCAAGGCCCGAGCGTCGCGTTCGGCCATACCAAGGCGCTGCTCGCGCAGTCGCTCACCCATACCCTCGCCGAGCAGTTGCGCGGCGAGCTGGCAGCCTGCGTCGCGTGCGGTCACAGCGAGGACGGTCAGGAAGCGCTTCGTGCGTCGGTCGAAGGTCGCGCACCTCACTTTGTCGGGAGATGATTGATGGATTTTTCGCTGACCCAAGAGCAGGACATGCTGGTGACGTCGCTGCGGCAGTTCGTCGAGAAGGAACTGCAGCCTCATGAATTCGCGGTCGATCGTGCGGACGACGTGCCGCCCGAGCTCGCCGACTCGATCCGCCGCAAGTCGCTCGAGCTCGGCTTCTACGCGTTCAACATGCCGGAAAGCGCGGGCGGCCCCGGGCTCGACTACGTGACGCAGGCGCTCGTCGAACGCGAACTCGGCCGCACGAGCTGGGCGCTGCACGTGTTCGTCGCGCGGCCGAGCAAGATCCTGATGGCGTGCAAGGGCGACCAGATCGAGCGCTACCTGAAACCAGCCGTGCGCGGCGAGCGCGTCGACTGCTTCGCGCTGACCGAGCCGGGCGCCGGCTCGGACGCGATGGGCATCCGCACGCGTGCGGTGCGCGACGGCGACGACTACGTGATCAACGGCAGCAAACATTTCATCAGCCACGCGGATACGGCCGACTTCGTGATCCTGTTCGCCGTCACCGGCGAGGAAGAAGTGCGCGGCCAGAAGCGCAAGCGCGTGACCTGCTTCCTGATCGACAAGGACACGCCGGGGATGACCGTGCGCCGCGGCCCGCACTGCACGAGCCTGCGCGGCTATCACCAGTCGGAGATCTTCCTGAGCGACTGCCGCGTAAGCGCCGCGCAGATCCTCGGCGAAGTGCATCGCGGCTTCGAGCTCGCGAACGACTGGCTAACGGCCGGCCGCGTAATGGTCGCCGCGAACAACATCGGCCGCGCGCAGCGTGCGTTCGAGATGGCCGCCGAATGGGCCGCGACGCGCCATCAGTTCGGCAAGCGCATCGGCGACTTCCAGGGCACGTCGTTCAAGCTCGCGGACATGCAGACCGAGATTCGCGCGGCGGAACTCGTCACGCTCTACACCGCGCAGAAGCTCGACCGGGGCACGATGACCGACGGCGACGCCGCACTCGCGAAACTGCTGGCGACCGAGACGCTCGGCCGCGTGACCGATCACGCGGTGCAGATCTACGGCGGCATGGGGCTGATGGACGAATTGCCGATCGAGCGCTTCTGGCGCGATGCGCGCATCGAGCGCATCTGGGAAGGCACGTCCGAGATCCAGCGCCATATCCTGTCCAAGGAAATCCTCCGACGCTACAGCTGACGCGAACCGTCGCGCCGGCGCGTCCGGCGCGACTTCCGAAAGGAATTTTCATGACATCTTCTCCCGCAGTCAGGGACCGCCGCGCAGCCGCCGCGGCCAATCTGCGCCGGCTGCTCGAACCGGCCAGCATCGCGTTCGTCGGCGGACGCGGCATCGCGGGCGCCGTGCAGCGCTGTCGCGACTACGGCTATGCCGGCGACATCTGGCTCGTCAATCCGAACCATGCGGAGATCGACGGCGTGCGCTGCCATGCAAGCGTCGCCGACCTGCCCGCCGCGCCTGATGCCGTGTTCGTCGCGGTGCCGGCGCGGCAGTCGATCGACGTCGTGCGCGCGCTCGCCGAACGCGGCGCGGGCGGTGCGATCGTGTACGCGTCGGGTTTCTCCGAAACGGGCGCCGACGGCGCCGCGCTGCAACAGACGCTCGTCGACGCGGCCGGCGACATGGCCGTGCTCGGCCCGAACTGCTACGGGCTGATCAACGGGCTGAACGGCAGCGCGCTGTGGCCGGTCGCACACGGTGCGCCGCGCGTCGAATCGGGCGTCGCGGTGATCACGCAGAGCGGCAACCTCGCGTACAACCTGTCGATGAGCGCGCGCTCGGTGCCTTTCGCATACCTGGCCAGCGTCGGCAACCAGGCTTCGGTCGACGTCGCGCGCCTCGTCGATGCGTTCGTCGACGATCCGCGCATCCGCGCGATCGGCGTGCATCTCGAAGGACTGAAGGACGTGCGCGCGTTCAGCGAGGCCGCCGCCCGCGCGCTCGCGCGCGGCGTGCCGATCGTCGCGCTCAAGAGCGGCACATCGACGCTCGGCGCGCAGCTCGCGATGAGCCACACGAGTTCGCTCGCGGGCTCCGACGCGCTGTACGACGCGCTGTTCCGGCGGCTCGGCGTGATCCGCGTGAAGGACCCGGTCGGCCTCGTCGAGACGCTGAAGCTGCTCGCGATCGCCGGCGTGCCCGAGCGCCGCACGCTCGCCGCGCTGGCGACGTCCGGCGGCGATGCGGGGCTCGTCGCGGATCTCGGCGAAGCGCGCGGCATCGCGTTTCCGCCGGTCGGCGACGCAGGCCGCGATGCGCTCGGCACCGTGCTGCCCGCATACGCGACGATCGCGAATCCGCTCGACTTCACGACGACGCCGTGGGGCGACCCCGACAAGATGCGCGCATGCTGCGACGCGCTGCTCGCGGATCGTCCGGGCGCGGCCGCGATGATCCTCGACTATCCGCAGGAAGCGACGGGCGAGCGGCCGCTGTGCGACATCGCTGCGAACGCGTTCGCAGCGTCGGCGCGCCAGCACGGCGTGGTCGGCGCGGTGATCTCGGTGTTCCCCGACCTCACGCCGCCCGATCACGCGGCACGCATGGCCGAGGCCGGCATCGCGCCGCTGCAGGGGCTCGCCGACGGGATCGACGCGATCGGCGCGGCGATGACGTACGGCGACATGCGCCGCCGCGTGCTCGACGCCGATGCGCTGAACGCGCTGCCGGTGCTGCGAGCGGGCAACGGCGGAGACGGCACCGCGATGCTGCACGACGAATGGGCGAGCAAGCGGATGCTGGCCGCGCACGGGCTCGACGTGCCGGCGGCCGAATGCGTCGTGCCCGCCGATGCGCCGGCCGCCGCGCAGCGGCTCGGCTTTCCCGTCTGCGTGAAAGTGGTCAGCGATCGCCTGCCGCACAAGACCGAGGCCGGCGCGGTCGCGCTGAAGCTCGGCTCGCCGGAAGCCGTGACTGCGGCCGTCGAACGGATGACGGAACAGGTCGCGCGATACGCGCCCGACGTGCGCGTCGAGCGCATCCTCGTCGAGAAGATGGCCGACGCGCCGTTGCTCGAACTGATCGTCGGTGTGAAGCGCGAGCCGAATTTCGGCCTCGCGCTCGTGCTCGGCACCGGCGGCGTGCTGGTCGAACTGATCCGCGACACCGCGACGCTGCTGCTGCCGGTGTGCGAAAGCGACGTGCGCGACGCGCTGCTCGGGTTGAAGCTCGGCCCGCTGCTGACCGGCTATCGCGGGCGGCCTAAGGCCGATCTCGATGCGGTGGTCGCGAACGTGATGGCGATCGCCCGCTTCGCGCAGGCGCACGCCGACACGCTCGTCGAGCTCGACGTCAATCCGCTGCTGGCGATGGAGTGCGGCGCGGTGGCCGTCGATGCGCTGGTGCGGCTCGACGCATGACGCCGGCCTGAAGCGCAGCGGCCCGCTCGCGCGATACGCGAGCGGGCCGCTGCCAGTTGACGACACGGCACGCGATGCCGCTCAGATCACCTTGCCGGGATTGAGCAGCCCGAGCGGATCGAACGCGTGCTTCAGGCGTCGCATCGCGGCGATCTCGGCGTCGCTGCGCGAGCAGCCGAGCCAGTCGCGCTTGTATCGGCCGATGCCATGCTCGGCCGATACCGAGCCGCCCGCATCGCGCACGAGCGGATACAGCACCGCGTCGACGTCGTGCGCGCGCTCGCCCGCCGCATACGGCGCCGACACGCATACGTGCAGGTTGCTGTCGCCGAGATGGCCGAAGAAGAAGACGTGCGCACCGGGCCAGCGCGCCTTCAGCGCACGATCGCACGCTTCGATGAAGGCGGCCGTCTCGCGCGGCGGAATGCCGACGTCGAAATTGACGAGGCCGGGCAGATCGTCGATCGCGAGCCCTTCGCGAACGGTCCAGAACGCCTGTGCGTCGGCCGCATTCTGCGCGAGCGCCGCATCGTCGATCAGCCCGCGTTCGAGCCAGTCGGCCAGCACGGCTTCGAACCGCTCGGCCGTCCGCGCGGCATCGCCGCTCGCGCATTCGATCAGCACCTTGACGCCGTCGTCCGCCGGCAGCGGCGCGCGCATGCCGGGCGTGTGCCCGCACACGTAGCCGTAGAACGCCGGCCACATCGCCTCGAAGCTGAGCAAGTCGGAACATGCGGTGCGCGCGGCGCGCAACAGCGCGAGCGCCGCGGCCGTGTCGCGAACCGCGCACAACGCCGTCGACGGCGCGGCGAGCCGCGGATGCAGCCGCAACACGACCCGCGTGACGACGCCGAGCGTGCCTTCGCTGCCGACGAAGATCTGCCGCAGGTCGTAACCCGCGTTGTTCTTCAGCATCTTGTTCAGCGAGCTCAGCACGGTGCCGTCGGCCAGCACGACTTCGAGGCCCAGCACCTGCTCGCGCGTCGTGCCGTAGCGGATCACGCGATTGCCGCCCGCATTGGTCGCGACGTTGCCGCCGATCTGGCACGATCCGCGCGCGCCGAGATCGATGCCGAGCGCGAACCCAGCGTCGTCCACCGCCTGCTGCAACGCCTCCAGCGGCGTGCCGGCCCACGCGGTAACCGTGGCCGCGTCCGCGTCGATCTCGAGCACGCCCTGCATCCGTTCGAGCGACAGCACGACGTCGTGCGCGCTCGGCTCCGCGCCGGCCGCAAGGCCCGTCATCCCGCCCTGCGGCACGACCGTCTGCCGGTGCGCGGTGCAGATCGCGAGCGCGCGGCTCACGTCGTCGACGCTGCGCGGGCGCAGCAATGCGCGCGGCCGTACGCCGGCCGCCTCGCCGTAGTTGGTGAAATGACGCGCGCCGATCGCGTCGCCTGCGCTCACGCAATCGGCACCGAGCGCATCGCGCAGCGCGGCGACGACGTCGCCGCTCGAGGAAGAATCGGACATGATCGACGGGGCCGGCCGTATCCGGCCCGGGGGCGTGGAAGGATCAGAAATTATGCCGCATGCCGATGCGCGCGGCAGCCTGCGTGCGGCTCGTCGACGGCGTGAAGCTGTAGCCGATCACCGCGTCCACGCCGTTCGACGCACGCATCCAGTCAACGGCAGCATACACGTCGGTGCGCTTGGACAGCGCGTAGTGCGTGCCGAGCGCGACTTCGTGCCAGTGATGGCCTTCGAACGTCGTGTACTGATAGCCTGCGACGAGCGACAGCGGTGCGCTCGCCTGGTACACGCCGCCCGCCTCGTACACGCGCATCGTCGACGATTGCCCGTAGCCCTTGAACGTCGTGTTGCTGAAGTCCGCATTCAGCGTCAGCTTGCCGAGCGTGTACGACGCGCCGATCCCGAAGATCGATTGCGAGTCGATCGAGAACGGCGTCGAGTCGTGCAGGTCGGTCACGGCGCCCGTCGCCGGATCGATGCTCGCGACCGTCTGCCCGAGCATCGTCGTCACGCCCATCTGCGCATACGGATCGAGCGCCGCGAGCCCGCGCGGCGAGTTGAGCCGCGTGTAGTTGCCGCCCGCCGAGAAATCGCCGTGCGTATAGGTCGCGCCGACGCTCCACGCGCTGCCGTCGTGGAAGCTGCCCGCGTCGTTGCTGAACGAATACATGCCGCCGACCACGAGCCCGTGGAAGCTGTTGCTGACAAACTTCACCGCGTTCTGCAGCCGGTCGCCGCTCTGCCGGTCGAAGTCGCCGAGGTGCACGCCGTAGCCGCTGCCGAACGCGCTGACGTTGTACGCGGCCGTGAAGTCGAATGCGAAGTCATACTGATTGCCGAACGTCAGCGTGCCCCAGTCGTTGCCGAGCCCGACGTACGCCTGCCGCCCGAACATCGCGCCGCCCTGGTTCAGCTTGCCGGTGCCGAGCCGGAACCCATTCTCGAGCTTGAACACCGCCTTGTTGCCGCCGCCGAGATCCTCGGTGCCCATCAGCCCGACGCGGTTGCCGTACGACACGCCGTCGTCGAACAGGTACGCATGCGCGCCGCCTGCATTGTTCACGTAGGTGATGCCGCCGTCGATGATCCCGTACAGCGACACGCTGCTCTGGGCGTGTGCGTAGCCATGAACCATCACCGACATCATGCCGGCCAGCAGGAAGCGTTTTTTCATTCGGTGTCTCCGGTTTCCGCGCGACGCGGATCGATTTTTCGTTGTGATCGAATGCCGCCCGCCTGCTTCGCTTCGGCATCGCGGCGCTGGCGAGTATAAGTTTCATTGAATGAATGTTCAATCCGTTGAAAGCCGAATCGGCACCGGTGTTAACACGCATCGGCGATTTCTTTATTGAAAAAACGTTCAACCCGTCATAACATCGACCGGCAGCCCCGCGGACGACGTGCGGGCCCGTTCCGAACTTCGGAGTGCACTCGATGACGACCACCCTCAGCCCCGCCGCCGAGCCGCGCCTGCGCTCGGCCTACGAAGGACAGAAGTCGCGCCCGTACGACCCGGCCGTGCCGATCGCGACGCCGCTCGAGCTGCATCGCTGCACCGTGCAGCCCGAGTGGGTCGACTACAACGGCCACATGAGCGAATCGTGCTACTTGCTCGTGTTCGGCGACAGCAGCGACGCGTTCTTCCGCTACTTCGGCATCGACGACGACTATCGCGAAGCCGGCTGCTCGATCTATTCGGCGGAAACGCATATCCGCCACCTGCGCGAAGCGATGCTCGGCGAACCGCTGCGGCTCACGGTGCGGCTGCTCGACATGGACGACCGGCGGCTGCACGTGTTCCATTCGATGCATCACGCAGCCACCGGCGCGCAGCTCGCGACCGGCGAACAACTGCTCACGCACGTCGACATGCGCGCGAAACGCGCGGCGCCATTCCCCGATGCGATCCGCCGGCACCTCGACGCGATTCACGCCGAACATGCACGCGCGCCGCACGAGCCGCACGCGAGCCGCGCGATCGCGATCCGCCGCCCGGCCGCCGCGTCGCGCTGATCATCCCGAACCCGGACGGAGTCATACCATGCAGACCAACGACGCCTGGCGCACGCGCGCCGGCCAGCTCGACATCGATTCCCGCGCCTTCGTCGACGGCGCATTCCGCGACGCGCACGACGGCGCCACCTTCACGTGCACGAGCCCGATCGACGGCCGCTTGCTCGCGCAGGTCGCGCATTGCCGGCAGGCCGATGCCGATATCGCGGTCGCCGCCGCGCGGCGTGCATTCGAAACCGCCGCGTGGCGCGACGCGTCGCCGCGCGAACGCAAGCGCGTGCTGCTGCGCTGGGTCGCGCTGATCCGCGAGCACGCGGACGATCTCGCGCTGCTCGAAACGCTCGACACCGGCAAGCCGATCGGCGACACGACCACGATCGACATTCCGTCGACCGCGTACTGCGCCGAGTGGTTCGCCGAGGCGATCGACAAGACGGGCGGTGAAGTCGCGCCGGCCGATGCGCATCTCGTCGGGCTCGTCACGCGCGAGCCGATCGGCGTGGTCGCGGCCGTCGTGCCGTGGAATTTCCCCGCGATGATCGCGATGTGGAAATGCGCGCCCGCGCTCGCGGCCGGCAACAGCGTCGTGCTGAAACCGTCGGAGAAATCGCCGCTCAGCGCGCTACGGCTGGCCGCGCTGGCTGCGCAAGCCGGGCTGCCGGCCGGCGTGCTCAATGTGCTGCCGGGCTTCGGCGA